>CAYRLM010000169.1:0-5063 GCA_964425035.1 uncultured Ruminococcus sp. | reverse complement strand
CAGATGATACCGCAAAATAAATTTATTCCCTGCGTTTGAGGACGCAGGGAATTTTTGTGTATTTGAGTTAAAGATAACGCAGAAGATCCTTTTCTTCGCCGTTCTGGATATAAAGCCTCGGAACTCTCGTGCCTATGCAGCAAAGCAGCTCATAGCTTATCGTTCCGATGAGATCGGCGGCATGGTCTACGGAAGAGCCTCCGTTGTTTTCGTTGGAATAAACGGTCACGATGTCGCCGAGCTTAGCCTCGGGTATGTCGGTGATGTCAATAAGCGTCTGATCCATGCATATTCTGCCGCACACAGGCGCCGGCTTGCCGCATACGAGGACATTCCACCGACCGGAAAGCCCTCTGTTGAAGCCGTCGGCATAGCCGCAGGGTATCAGCGCCAGACGGGTGGGCTTTTCCGCTGTGAAAGTCCTGCCGTAGCTTACCGTATCTCCGGGCTGTATTGTCTTTATCTGGCAGATTACCGATTTCAGGCTGAATATCGAACGTATGCCGTCTGGCAGTGGATATGCGGTATTCGGGCGGTGTCCGTACATGATTATTCCGGCACGGACAAAATCGGCGCTGAAATTGTTGTGGAAAAGTATTCCTCCGCTGTTTTGGCAGTGCATTGGGAGATGTCTGCTTTTGCAGATGTCGGAAAGCCGCTTGTATTGCAGCTCGGTGAATTTCTCATCGTTCTCCTCCAGAGAGTCGGCAACGGCGAAATGAGTGTATCCCGCTTTGCAGTCAAGCCCGGCAAGCGAAAGTATCTTATCCGCTTCCTCTCCCGTGGTTATGCCGACACGCGACATTCCGGTATCGAACTTTATATGCACCGGTATTTTTGTTCCGGCGCTGACGGCGGCTTCGGAAAGCTCCTCGGCATAGGAAACGCTGCCCACGGTGAATATGTAATTTTTGTCGGTATTTTCAAGCACCAGCGGAACATCGCAGTAGCCGAAAATCAGTATATCACCGTCCACCCTTGCGGAGGAAAGGTTCTGCGCTTCCCACAGATTTGATACGGCGAAATGGGTAACTCCGCAGCCGTTCAGAGCCTTTGCGGTTTCGGCGTCGCCGTGTCCGTAGGCGTTCGCCTTGACTATCGCAATTATTTCCTTGCTGCCGGAATAGCTGCGGATCAAATCTATATTTTTTTTCAGGACGTCAAGATCGATTTCCGCCCATGTTCTGTGATAAAAATTCTTCATGTAATCTCCTCAATGTGTTGAAATTTCAGAAAAAGTGTGGTATAATAAACGCATAGCGTTTATTATAGATCAAAAGTCCTCGCACATACGCAAATCGGAGATTTGCTCCGTGCGTACCGGACAATCGTACCATGCCCTTGCGGTCATGGTACGATAAACGCATAGCGTTTATTATAGATCAAAAGTCCTCGCACATACGCAAATCGGAGATTTGCTCCGTGCGTACCGGACAATCGTACCATGCCCTTGCAGTCATGGTACGATAAACGCATAGTGTTTATTATAGCGTTTATCATAGATCAAAAGTCCTCGCATATACGGACATTATAATGTTTTTTTACAGATCAAAAATTCCCGCACATGCGCAAACAGACAGCCGGGCGGATTTGATCCGTATTATAGAAGATATGCCACAGCTTTTTCGGATATACCTTGTATATTATATTACTTATTCCGAAAAATTTCAATCCCTTTTTACAAAATCGGGCTGAAAAAAAGCTGTGCAGATGAAAGGCGGCATTATGGCGGTACGCAGAAAAAGCAACTGGTATATATATTTCATAGCTTTTGGAATAACTCTGGCTATGATAATTATGGCGGTAATATCTCTTAAGGATTATATCTTCCCGGAAAGCAGCGAAACAGGAACCAACAACGGTACGCTGTCCGATGATTTCGTTCCGGATTCCGGAATGAACATGGCGGTGCTGACGATGATATCCGATTCCGACAGCGATATGCCGTCGCTGTTTATCGCTGCGGTTTATGATGCGGTGGAAAATCGGCTCACCTTTATTCCGCTGACTGACGGGATTGCACTCGGCTCTGCCGGAAGAACGCTGCCGAATATTTATGCGGCGCAGGGCGGCAGCGGAGTTACAGAAACGGTAAGCGACATAATCGGAATTAATTTTGACGGATATATCCGCTTCACGAGAAGCAGCCTGCTGGATTTCCTGTCCGCTTTCGGAAGCGTGGATTACAACGTGTCAAAGACGCTGATCGTCAACGACGGAGCGGAGGTAGAGGCAATAAATTCCGGCAGACAGACATTTACCTCGGAAACGCTGTTCAGATACATGATGTTCGCAGACTTCGGAGAGGGCGAGAGCTATCGCTTCAATATGATAGGCTCGATACTCAGCGAGCTTGTAAACCAGAATGTTTCCTATATCGACAGTTCTCTGCTTGACATTTACGCACAGAATATCATGGAAAACGCCGAAACCGACCTCACCGAGGAGCGGTACAAGGTCAGCAGGGCGGCAATGCTCAACACCGCACAGTACGGAATAAACCCTGCCGAGTACTATGTTCCCTACGGAGATTACAACGATGACGGAAGCTTCACAATTTCCGAAAATTCCGTGCAGAGTATCCGTCAGAGGGCAGGGCAGGATCAGGATTAAAGGAGAAGCTATGGACGAGAGAATACAGCGCACTATGGCTGCGCTTGAGAAGAACAATATGAAGCCTTATTATGCGGAGAGCCGCGAGCAGCTTTATGATCTTGTTCGGTCTTTGGTGAAGAACGACAGGCTCATCACCGCCGGCGGCTCGGTAACGCTGGAGCAGTCCGGCGTAAAGCAGCTTCTGATGACGGAGTATAAGGGCGTTTACCTTGACCGCTCCGAGGGAAAGACCCCTGAGGAAACAGAGGACATTCTGCACAAAGCATTCCTGTCTGATACCTTTTTTGCCAGCAGCAACGCAGTGACAGAGGAAGGAGAGCTTTATAACGTTGACGGCAGGGGAAACCGTGTTTCCGCAATGATATACGGCCCGGCGCAGGTAATTCTCATAGTCGGCGTGAATAAGCTGGTAAAGGATATGGACGAGGCAGTCCGCCGTGTGGAAGAAACCGCTGCGCCGCTCAACACAAAGCGGCTTCACTCCGGAACTCCCTGTGAAGCGACCGGAAGCTGCTCTCATTGCAGAAGCCTGGGACGAATTTGCTGCTCCTATGTAAGAATGGCTCAGCAGAGAGTAA
Source organism: uncultured Ruminococcus sp. (assembly GCA_964425035.1). Classification (GTDB taxonomy): domain Bacteria; phylum Bacillota; class Clostridia; order Oscillospirales; family Ruminococcaceae; genus CAG-115. Next base: position 1,869 of record CAYRLM010000169.1, on the reverse strand, counting down.
AGGACAGAATTAAGGTAATTATAGTCAACGAAAGCTTAGGCTATTAAGAAAGGATATAAAGTATGTCAATATTAAAGCTGAAAGCGCCCTGCAAGGACTACATCTGGGGCGGAAACAGACTCCGTGAGGAATACGGCAAGGAACTGGACTCGGACAGGATAGCGGAGAGCTGGGAGCTTTCCTGCCACAAGGACGGTCAGAGCGTGATTTGCGGCGGCGAATTTGACGGAAAGACCCTCTCGGAGTATATCGAAGCAAAGGGAAAATCCGTCCTCGGAAAGAACTGCGGGCGCTTTGAATATTTCCCCGTGCTGATAAAGCTCATTGACGCAAAGGACAATTTGTCCGTTCAGGTTCACCCGTCTAACGATTACGCAATGCGTGTAGAGGGCGAGTACGGCAAGACCGAGATGTGGTACATAGTTGACTGCGACCCCGGTGCGGAACTGCTTTACGGCTTCAAACACGAGATTTCCAAGGAGGAATTTGCCGAGCGCATTGCGAACAATACGCTTCTGGAAGTGACCAACAACGTACCTGTTCATAAGGGCGATGTATTCTTCATTGAGAGCGGCACTCTTCATGCTATCGGCAAGGGTATACTTATCGCCGAGATACAGCAGAACTCCAACACTACCTACCGAATTTACGACTATGGCAGAGTAGGCAAGGACGGAAAGCCCCGTGAACTTCATGTAGACAAGGCGATTGACGTTACAAGGCTCGAACCGCCGAAGTATCCTTCGTCAGCCGTAGGAAATCCGCTTAAAATCAACGGCGGAACGATGACGCTGCTGCGTTCCTGCGAGTATTTTACGGTGCATAAGCTGGAGCTTGACGGAACAGCCGCCATTGATGCGGATAACGCTTCGTTTGATTCATTGCTGATACTCGACGGAGATGTTGAAATTAAATCCGCCGACGAATGTATCGCAGCCAAAAAAGGCGACAGCGTGTTTGTGGACGCAGGAACGGGAAATTACACCGTATCCGGCAGGGGCGAGATTATCATAACGAATATTGACTGACGAGGCATATTGACGGAGGTAAATTATGGCGTACTATATCGGCGTTGATATCGGCGGAACAAATATTGCCTGCGGAATTGTAGATGAGAATTGCAAAATAATTGCTCGCTCAAAAGTAAAAACCCATGCTCCGCGTCCGTATGAGGATATCCTTGATGACATCAAACAGGCAGTACGCCTTGCGTGTGAGGAAGCGAATATAGCCGTGTCCGAGGCGGAGTGCATAGGCATAGGCTGTCCGGGAACCTGCAATCAATCCACGGGCGTCGTCGAATATTCCAACAACCTCGGCTTCGTGAACGCACCGCTGCAAACTGATATCGAAAATGCATTCGGAGTGCGCACCTATCTCGGCAACGACGCCGACGCAGCCGCCTACGGAGAATACTGCGCCGGGGCTGCCAAGGGTGCGGACACCGCCGTTGTTATCACTCTGGGTACGGGCGTCGGTTCGGGAATAATCATCAACGGCAGTATATACAGCGGCTCGAATTTTGCCGGAGGCGAAATAGGACATTCCGTGATAGTTGTGGACGGACGTCCCTGCACCTGCGGACGGAAAGGCTGCTTTGAAGCCTATTCATCTGCCACCGGTCTTATAAAAACAACAAGGGAATTTGCCGAAAAGTACCCCGACAGCCTGATGACAAGCCTGATAGAGCAGGACGGAAAGGTCAGCGCCCGCACCGCATATAAGGCGATGAAGCAGGGCGACGAGGCGGGAAAGCTTGTCACCGACCTTTATGTGAAGTATCTTGCGGTCGGCATAACAAATGTCATCAACATATTCCAGCCGGATATACTGTGTATCGGCGGCGGAGTATGCAACGAGGGTGACCCT
>CAYRLM010000168.1:0-5069 GCA_964425035.1 uncultured Ruminococcus sp. | reverse complement strand
TGCCCTATCTCTCAACCTTTTTCTCTCTTTGTCCAATATCTATTGTAACACTACAACAATGCGGATTTGTAAATTATATGCCTATTGACAACACGGAAAATAAGTGATATAATATATAGGCTGGGGGTACTCATATGAGTTGAGAGGGCGTTTCGCCCGACCCTTTGAACCTGTTGGTTAATACCATCGTAGGGAAGCCGTGACCGGATAAATTTCAGGACTTCTTCTTTACGGAAGAAGCCCTTTTTTCAGGAGCTTAAACTATGACAAACTGTCTGACCATAGCAGGATCGGACTGCAGCGGCGGAGCGGGAATACAGGCGGATCTGAAAACCTTTTCGGCGCTGGGCTGCTATGGAATGAGCGTGATAACCTCGGTGATCGCCGAAAACACGGAGCGTGTTATCTCAAGTATGTCGGTGTCGCCGTCGGTGATATACGACCAGCTTGAAGCCGTTTTCTCGGATATCCGTGTTGATGCCGTAAAAATCGGGGTTCTGCCGGACGCCGGAGCAATGCACGCCGTTGCCGCAGCACTCATGAAATTCAAGCCCGAAACGGTGGTGTGCGACCCGGTAATAGCCGCCACCGCCGGAGCGGAGCTTATGCAGGGTTCTGCGCTCAGCACGTTTATCACCACAATCGTTCCGCTCTGTACGCTGCTTACGCCCAATATCCCCGAAACGGAGGCGCTGCTCGGCTGTTCCGTCAGAGAATACGCCGATATCAAGGCGGCGGCGCTCAGCCTGTTCGCCCACGGCGCAGGCGCAGTGCTGATAAAGGGCGGACATCTGCCCGGCGACGCCGACGATGTCCTGTTCGACGGAAATAAGTTCCACACATACACCTGCAAGCGAATTGACAGCACTTCCACCCACGGCACGGGCTGCACGCTTTCCTCCGCAATAGCCGCATTTCAGGCGCAGGGGAACGCACTGCCGGAGGCCGTCGGGCTTGCAAAGGAGTATATAACCGGTGCGATAGCCCATGGATTTGACATAGGAAAGGGCAATGGTCCGCTGGATCATTTCTACCGCCTGTTCCCGGAAAGGAAATAACATGAGAGAATACAAAACACAGATGGAAGCCGCAAAAAAGGGGATAATCACCCCGGAAATGAAAACCGTTGCGGAAAAGGAATACATGGAGCCGGAAAAGCTTCGCGAGCTGGTCGCAAAGGGTTGGGTCGCTATCCCGGCTAACGTGCGCCACACCTCGCTTTCCGCAGAGGGCATAGGCTCAGGGCTTAAAACCAAGATAAACGTAAACCTCGGCATATCCGGCGACTGCAAGGACTATACAATGGAAATGCAGAAGGTGGATATGGCGCTGAAATTCGGCGCTGAAGCTATAATGGATCTGTCCAATTACGGCAAGACCAACACCTTCCGCCGCGAGCTGGTCGCAAAATCCCCCGCAATGATAGGCACTGTGCCTATGTATGACGCAATAGGCTATCTTGACAAGGATCTGCTTGAAATCACCGCAGAGGATTTCCTCAGAGTTGTAAGGGCTCATGCGGAGGAGGGCGTGGATTTCATGACCATTCACGCAGGAATAAACCGCCGCGCGGTTGAGGCATTCCGCCGCGACCCCAGAAAAATGAACATAGTGTCAAGAGGCGGTTCTCTGCTGTTTGCATGGATGATGATGACAGGAAACGAAAACCCGTTCTATGAGCATTATGACGAGGTTCTTGATATTCTTCGGGAATATGACGTGACAATCTCGCTCGGCGACGCTCTGCGTCCAGGCTGCATTGACGACAGCACCGACGCAGGTCAGATATCCGAGCTTATCGAGCTTGGCGCACTCACCGAAAGAGCGTGGGCAAAGGACGTTCAGGTCATGGTAGAGGGGCCCGGTCATATGGCAATGAACGAGATAGAAGCCAACATGAAGCTTCAGAAGCGTATCTGCCACAATGCGCCGTTCTATGTTCTCGGTCCGCTGGTGACCGACATATTCCCCGGCTACGACCACATCACGTCGGCAATAGGCGGTGCGATTGCTGCGGCAAGCGGCGCAGATTTCCTCTGTTACGTCACCCCGGCGGAGCATCTCAGACTGCCCGACCTGAACGACGTCAAGGAGGGCATTATCGCCAGCAGGATAGCCGCACATGCCGCAGACATAGCAAAGGGAGTACCCCACGCCCGTGACAGGGACAACGCAATGGCGCAGGCACGTCACAAGCTTGACTGGGACGAGATGTTCAAGGTAGCCGCCGACCCCGAAAAGGCTCGGGCATACTTCGAGAGCGTACCGCCCGCAGACAGGCACACCTGCTCAATGTGCGGCAAGATGTGCGCAGTCCGCACCACCAATATGATACTTGAGGGCAAGGAAGTAAAATTCTGCTCTGAAAAATAATTAGGTTTCAGCCGCATTCTGCGGTTTTGATACACACCCCGGCGGGGAGCGCCGACCGGGGCTGCAATACAGGTAATGCTTCGTGTATTACCGTCCGGCGAGGGAACGCATGTTTTGCGGTGAGAGGATACTTCTGAGTATCGACCGAACAGAAAGTCCGATTGCCTTTCGGCAGTCGGGGAAGCTCTCTGTAAACGCATTTGCGTACTCGCCGTGCATACTTTTTCCGGTGAAGTGCGCAGGAAAGAGGTATCATTATGAAAAACACAAACATCAGAAAGCTTGCCGTTGCCGCCGTATTGGTGGCTGTCGCCGTTGCCGGCTCATTGTTATCGTTCCCGTTTCTGGGAGCAAAGTGCGCACCGGTGCAGCACCTTGTGAACATCATCGCAGGCGTTTATCTCGGCCCGTGGTACGCCATCGGAGTGGCTTTCTGCGCCAGTCTGCTGCGCAATATCTTCGGACTGGGTACGCTGCTGGCGTTTCCGGGGAGCATGGTGGGAGCGTTCCTGTCGGGAGTGATGTTCCATTGGGTATTCAAGGGTAAGTCTTTGGCTGTGCGCCTTCCCATGGCTTATGTCGGAGAGCTTTTCGGCACGTCCGTTCTGGGAGGAATGCTGGCATTCCCCATCGCTTACCTTTTCATGAACAACACCGCCGCAACGCTGTTCGGCTTTGTGTTCCCGTTCTTTGTTTCATGCGTTGTGGGTACTGTCATCGCAGCCGTAATTGTCACCTCGCTCAAGCGTACCAAGGCTATCGACCGCTTGCTCGGAGATATTCGGTAAAGACAGCGGCACGACCATAAAAGCTTTGCCCTGTCCGCTGCCGACGGCGGACGGGGCTTTTTTCCGGCGGCAGACCGCCGATATTTCGCGAAAGGCACAAAATGACACAAGATATCGCACAGGCGCTCGCCGCACTTCGGGAAAAAGCGCCGCTGATACATTGCATAACAAACTATGTCACTGCCGGCGATACGGCTAACCTGCTGCTCGCCGCAGGCGCTTCCCCAATAATGGCCGATGACCCCTCGGAAAGCGCCGAGGTGACAAGAGCCGCTGCAGCGCTCACCGTAAATCTCGGCACTCCCTCGGCGGCACGAATACAAGCCATGGTGAATTCCGGGCTGGCGGCGGGAGAAAAGGGTATCCCCGTTATCTTCGACCCCGTGGGTGCGGGAATGACCGCCCTGCGCCGCTGCGCCGCAGCGAAAATTCTCGCCGAAGCAAAACCGACGGCTGTCCGGGGAAATCTCTCGGAGCTGTCCTACCTTGCGGGTCTGCCCTCGCAGGAACACGGCGTGGACTCCGCCGAAAGCGGCATTCCCCCCGAAAGCGTCGCCGTTGCCGCCGCCGAAAAGCTGGGCTGCGTGTGTGCGGTCACCGGGGCTTATGACGTGATTTCGGACGGAAAGCGCACAGTCGTCATCGGGAACGGCACTCCCCTGCTGCGCAGCATAACCGGAGCGGGGTGCATGACCTCGGCGCTGTGTGCGGCTTTTTCGGCGGTCTGCGGGGAATTTACGGGCACTGCCGCCGGGATAGCGTTCATGGATATATGCGGCGAACTGGCTGCGGAACGTTCCTGCGGTCTTGGCGGATTTCATGCGGCGCTGTTCGATTTCGCCGGGAGCATTGATCCCGGAACACTCTCGGAAAGGCTTGATATACATGAAGCTTGATTACACTCTCTATCTCTGCACCGACAGCGGACTTATGTCCTGCGATACCGTCGAGGAAAGCGTCGAAAGAGCGCTGTCCGGCGGCTGCTCGGCAGTCCAGCTGCGCGAAAAGAATGCGAACTCGAGGGAATTGTTCCTGCTGGCGCAGCGTGTGAAGCAGGTGACGGACAGGTTCAATGTTCCGCTCATCATCAACGACAGACTTGATATCTGCCTTGCCGTGAATGCCGCAGGGGTGCACCTCGGACAATCCGACCTGCCCTGCCGTGAAGCACGTAAAATTCTCGGTGCGCAAAAGATAATCGGCGTTTCCGCCGCCACACCCGAGGAAGCCGCAGCGGCTCAGGCTGACGGAGCGGATTATCTCGGCGTGGGCGCCGTGTTCCCCACCTCCACCAAAACAAACACCCGTAAGGTCACGCCGGAAATTATCCGTGAGATACGCCGTGCGGTGACGATACCGTTTGTGGTAATAGGCGGCGTGAATGCCGAAAATATCCGTGAACTTTACGGTCTTGGCATAAACGGCGCAGCGGTCATTTCGTCCGTGATATCCCAGCCGGATATCACGGCGGCGGCAATAAAAATGCGAAAAGCGGCGGAACTGCTTTGACGGCTTGAATCCGCGGCTTCGCCGCTGCCGCCGTCAACGCTCGCATTTTTCCTTCGCCGCCATTTGGGGCGGCGATTTCACTTCGTGAAACCGGAAAAATGCGCCTCTGTGCTGCGTAACACTTATTTGTGATTGCATTGACGGCTTGAATCCGCGGCTTCGCCGCTGCCGCCGTCAACGCTCGCATTTTTCCTTCGCCGCCATTTGGGGCGGCGATTTCACTTCGTGAAACCGGAAAAATGCGCCTCTGTGCTGCGTAACACTTATTTGTGATTGCATTGACGGCTTGAATCCGCGGCTTCGCCGCTGCCGCCGTCAACGCTCGCATTTTTCCTTCGCCGCCATTTGGGGCGGCGATTTCACTTCGTGAAACCGGAAAAATGCGCCTCTGTGCTGCGA
>CAYRLM010000167.1:0-5084 GCA_964425035.1 uncultured Ruminococcus sp. | reverse complement strand
CGGACATCTTTCCATGGCGGGAGGATTTGCCGAGGAGAGCAAAATACTCGATATCAGCATAGACTTTAATCGTGTTATACAAAATCTTTTTCTGGACGTTATCGACAATCTTCGCCCCAAGGCGGAGGAGCCTGTCGAGGTTCCCGTTGAGGAGAGCAGGGAAACCATCAGCTTGGAATAATTTACAGGCGGTACATCTTTTGTGTGCCGCTTTAGACCGTCGAAAAAGCCCCGCTGGGGCTTTTCCGCCGAACATCCGCACTGCATGCACTCACTGTCGGCTTCGCCGCCAGTTCGTACACTTGTGCGGATAGCAGTGTTTTTTGCCTCGGCAAAGCTGAGGCAAAAAACGGATTATAAATGCCTGCTTCGCAGGCTAAATGAAGTTTTTCGACAAGCTGAGGCGGTACATCTTTTATGTGCCGCTTTTTTATGTAAAAATCCGCAAAGTGGTTGCAATTCCCGCAGAAATGTGATAAAATAAACAATAGGCGTTAATTTCGGATGAAAAGTCCTCGCACATTTGCGAATGTGCGTATCGGATACAGAAAATTTATGCGGGAGCTGTCCCGCGAAAGGAAAGATAAAATGAACATAGCAGTAGTTGGGTTGGGACTTATCGGAGGGTCTGTCTGCAAGGCGCTGAAAGCCAATACGTTTCACCATATCATGGGAATAGATACCGACAGGGAAACGGTGAAAAAGGCGCTGGAGCAGGGCGCTATTGACGAGGAAATAGATGAAAGCAGATTGCGGGAAGCTAATCTTACCATTATCGCACTTTATCCCGTACCAACGGTGGAATTTGTCAGGAATAATGCCGACCGCTTCCGCAAAGGCTCGATAGTTATCGACGTCGGCGGCGTAAAGGGCTATGTGGTGCGTAACTGTACGCCGATACTTGACGAAAAGGGAGTATACTTCCTCGGCACACACCCGATGGCAGGCACGGAAAATTCCGGATTTGACCATTCCAAGGCGGATATGTTCATGAAAGCAAGCTATATTCTGACGCCCACCGAGAGTACGCCGCAGATAGCCGTAGACCTTGTTTCCACTCTCGGAAGCTGCATGGGCTTCGGGCAGGTGGTTATAGCCACTCCCGAACAGCACGACACAAATATCGCATATACGTCGCAGCTGGCGCACGTTGTTTCCAACGCATACGTCAAAAGTCCGTCGCTGCTTCGGGCAGACGGCTTTTCCGCAGGAAGCTTTCTTGATTTAACCAGAGTGGCAAAGCTGAACGAGGAAATGTGGAGCAGCCTGTTCCTGTGCAACAAGGAGGCGCTTCTGTTCGAGATAAACACTATCATAGAGAAGCTGACGGAATACCGCGACGCCATGGAGAACGACGACAAGCCCGCTCTCAAGGAACTTCTCAAGGCAGGCAGGGAGCGCAAGGAAGAAAGCATGAAGTATTACGGTCAGGAGAAGGCGCTGAATGGCTGACAAACAAAGCAGGGGAATTGCATATATCGTTTCGCTGTGCGGCATTATGAGCGGACTTGCGGTGGCGCTGATGTTCTGCCTCGGCATGATACCGGGCTTTGAATATGTCAGCCCCATGATTGCGGGCGTGCTGATATGGGTGGTCAGGGAAAGACTGGGCGTGCGCTATGGGCTTGTAAGCTACGCTGCTGTCGGGCTGCTGACCATGCTGTTTACGGCGAATTATGAAGCCAGCATGATGTATATTTTCCTGCTGGGGTATTATCCTATCGTGCGTCAGTATATCATGAAGCTTAAAGCCGTTTCCGGCACAAGGGGCTTCGGTGCTGCTGCGGGGAATATCCTCTGTTGGGCTGCAAAGCTTGCGCTGTATGCCGCTGCGGCTGTTTCCTGCTACTTCGTGCTGATAAACCTTTTCGGCATGAGCCAACTGCTGGAGGATATGGGCGAATTCGGGCAGTACGGTCAGTGGGTGCTGTTGGCACTCGGCGCAGCCGCATTTGTGATGTACGACCTTTTTCTGGGACTTTTCTTCCCGTTTTATGAAAAGGTGCTTAAACCGAAAATTTCCAAGCGTATGAAATAAGGAGAAGTAATATGTCAGAGAGAATACCACAGAGATGCGATATCCCGGAGAAAGACAAGTGGGCTATCGAGGATATTTACGCCACGGACGAGGCGTGGGAGCAGGATTTCGCAAGGGCAAAGGAGTTCCCTGCGAAAATCGCTTCATACAAGGGACTGCTCGGTACAAGCTCCGCAAAGCTGCTTGAATATCTAAGAGCGGACGACGACATGACCGTGCTGCTTGAGAGCCTTATAAACTATGCCCAGCGCAGGAACGACGAGGACACCCGCGAAGCGAAATATCAGGATATGGTCAGCCGTACGGAAATGCTCTTTGTCGAAATTTCCGGCGCTGCTGCGTTCGTTACGCCTGAGCTTCTCTCAATAGACGACGACACGATGGAGCGCTTCTTCCGCGAGCAGCCGGATATGGAGCTTTACCGTCTGTGCATTGACAGAGTGCGCCGCAGACGCGCGCATGTGCTGTCGGAGGAGGAAGAGCGCATAATGGCGCTGACAGGCGAGATGAGCGGCTCTCCGGACAATATTTTCTCAATGTTCAACGACGCCGACCTAAAGTTCCCGGACGCTGTTGACAAGGACGGCGGAAAGCATCAGGTGACGCACGGCAGCTATATTCCGCTTATGCACTCAAACGACAGGGAACTGCGGAAGTCCGCCTTTAAGAGCCTTTACGGCGTGTATGAGAGCTTCCGCAACACCTCCGCAGCCGTGCTTTCTTCGCAGGTGAAGTGCCTGACGTTCCGTGCCCGTGCGAGAAAGTACGACAGCACGCTTCAGGCGGCGCTGGACGGAAGCGAGGTTCCCGAGGAGGTTTACAGGCAGCTTATCGAGGCTGTTCACGAGAACATGCACTATATGTATAAGTATGTGAAGCTCCGCAAGAAGCTGCTCGGCGTTGATGAACTCCATGCATACGACCTTTATGCGCCTATCGTCAGCGACATCGAGGTAAAGATACCGTTCGAGCAGGCGAAGCGTGAGGTGTATGATTCTCTGGCGCCGATGGGCGAGGATTACCGTGCCATATTCAGTCAGGGCATAAACGAGCGTTGGATAGACGTTTATGAGAACGAGGGAAAGCGCAGCGGAGCATATTCCGCAGGAGCAAGAGTTCACCCCTATGTGCTGCTGAACCATAAGGACACTCTTGACAGCGAATTCACTCTGGCACATGAAATGGGTCACGCTATTCATTCCTACCTTTCCAACAAGAACCAGCCCGTGGCTTATGCGGATTATGTGATATTTGTGGCGGAGGTGGCTTCCACCTGCAACGAGAGCCTGCTCATGCAGCACCTGCTCAAAACCACCACGGACAAGAAGCGCCGTGCATATCTCATAAATTATTTTCTGGAGCAGTTCCGCACAACGCTTTACCGCCAAACCATGTTCGCCGAGTTTGAGCTGATGATAAACGAAAAAGCGGAGAACGGCGAGAGCCTAACCGCCGACATGCTGTGCGAGCTTTACAGAAAGCTCAACCTGCTTTATTACGGCGATGATATCGTTATCGACAGCGAGCTTGACATGGAGTGGGCGCGCATTCCCCACTTCTATTACAATTACTATGTATACCAGTATGCCACCGGCTTCTCTGCCGCTATCGCACTCAGCCGTCGTATTCTTAAAGAAGGCGCTCCGGCGGTTAAGGATTACATCGGATTTCTCAGCGGCGGCTGTTCAAAGGATCCAATCTCTCTGCTGAAGGGAGCGGGTGTGGACATGACCTCCACCAAGCCTGTTACCGACGCTCTCAGGCTGTTCGGTGAGCTTATCGACGAGATGGAAGAGCTGATGAAGTGATGACTGAATTCGACGAGCTGCTGCAGCCGTATCTCAGTCTGTTTTCAGGCTGCAAAAATCCTTTGGCGTTTTTTGACAGCACACTGAAATGCACAGGTGAACGGGGCGGACTTTTCGTCACGGGCGAAAACCTGCTGTCATTTGTCAGAGAGCCTGTTCCGAACCCCATGCATGAGCTGACGGAAGCGTCCGTGTACAAGGACGACAGGTTCTGGTGCTGTCGGATAATGCCTGTGAAAAACAGCGCAGGCGAGAGCGAGGCTTATATCTGTGAATTTATTTCCGCAGACGCCGCACGCTCTATGTCGGAACGTGCCGATATTGCGTCAAAGCTTCTGCCGCTGTTCAATGCGGTGGAGTATAATTCCGCAAAAATATGGAAGAATACCGAAAAGCTGCGCACCGCTATGAGGAGCGGCGGCAATTTTGAGCAGCTTTCCGGTGTGCTAGAGATAGAAGCGGCGATGTCCAACATCTCCGCAGTTTGCACAAACGCATACGAATATGCGGATATGCTGTCCGGCAGCCAGAACGCCGCAAGCATTGACGCAGGCTCGCTGTGCCGCAGACTTGGGGAGCAATGCAACGCCGCACTCGCAAAATGCGGCAGGCGTATCGAGGTGCTTATAGAACCCGACGACCTGACGATTTACGCCGACAGCCGCCGCGCGGCAGTGGCGCTTGTAAACGCTGTCCAGAACGCACTGTTGTATTCTCCACGCGACACCGAGCCCATCATGGCGGTATACAGGACAAAATTCCGCAGCAGGGAATTTGTCGAGATACGGATAACCAACGAGAACGTAATGTTCACCAGCCGTGATTTCAAGGATAAGGTTGACATCAATTTCAGCTATCAGCGCTTAGGCTTCGGCGTACCGATAATAGAGCGCTTTGCGAGGGCGAGCGGCGGCAGGTTTTCGATGAACGACGAGAACGGAAGAGTTGTCGTTACACTTACGCTCCCGGCAGCGCCGGCGGAGTATGGCAGCGAAATCCGCTTGAATTCCCCCTCGTTTACGGATTATTCTACCGGCGTTCCGGAGCTTGCAGAGATAATGATGAGAGAGGTAGTGCAGTTCTTCGGGGAAAAATCCGAGGTACACAGCTAAAATTCAGAGGTCTTTCACAGCCCCGTCATATTTCTGCGTTATAATTATCCGAACGGGAAAAAGGCGTTCAACAGCTTGTCGATAAAGTCATTTTCCGCAGGAAAATGACCAATTTTAATCCGTTTT
>CAYRLM010000166.1:0-5097 GCA_964425035.1 uncultured Ruminococcus sp. | reverse complement strand
CAAAAAACGGATTTCAAATGCCTGCTTCGCAGGCAAAATGAAGTTTTTCGACAAGTTGAATGGGGCTGAATTATCAGCCCCATAAATTTTATAATCAATCTGCGTAATTAAAGCTCTTCGTCCTTTTCGGGAGCCTTGACTTCCTCTACCATCTCGTTGTCGGTCTTTCCGGCATTGGCAGCGGATACGCCCACGGGCTTCTCCGAAGTATCGGATTTTTCGGCAGCGTCGGTGATATCCTCGTCCTCGTCAAAGTCGAAATCGGCGCCGTCGTCGTTCCACTCCTCGTCCCAATCGTCGTAGTAGTCCTCGTCGTTTTCCTTTTCGAGCTTTTTCTTAGTGATAACAGTAGCTGCCGCAACGCCGCCTGCAATGGCGAGCAGTCCGACAAGAGCAATTCCTAAACCCTTCATGAAAATACCTCCGTAAAGCTTCAATAAATACCACACCGCAGGAGCAATGTGATGCTGAGAAAATGTTTGTCCTGTAATGAATAGTATATACCTATTTAGGTTTTTTTTCAAGTGTTACACGCAAATTTAGTCAATATTGACAAAAAACTCACATGTTTCCCGTCATATTCATCAAAACCGAAATAGCTGCTATCGGCGCAGTTTCACACCGCAGAATGCGCTTTCCGAGAGAAACGCACTTGAAACCGGCTGCGGCAAGGCTCTCCGCCTCCGACGGCTCAAAGCCGCCCTCGCTGCCTATCACAATGTCTATATTCCGTGTGAATTCAGTGACCGCCTTGTTCAGCGGCGTATCTGCGCACTCATAGAAAAGTATGCCCGTATTATCCGCAGATATCATTCCCGGCAGGTCGGAAAATGCCGCCGTATCGCCCACCGAAGGTATAATCCCGCGTCCGCATTGCTTTGCGGCTTCATATGCTATCCGCCGCCAGCGCTCGGTTTTTTTCGCAAGCTGCTTTGCGTCCGGTCTTGAAACACAGCGCTTGGAGATGAACGGTATCACCTCGCATGCGCCGCACTCCACCGCTTTCTGCACGATAAAATCCATCTTGTCGCCCTTCGGCATAGCCTGAAACAGCCTGAGATGTACCGACGGCTCGGCAGCATTTGCGGATTTCTCGAGTATATTGAACACGCACTCGCCGGCGGCGCTTCGAAGCTCACCGAGATAATCCGTACCCATGCCGTCGCATATCACCGCAATATCGCCCTGCCGCATACGCAGCACCTGAGAAACATGCTTCGAGTCCTCGGCGTTCAGCACCGCTGCCGTATCGGAAATATTATCGGTAAAAAATCTCGGATAACGCCACCGCTCAATTTTTTCCTCAGACATAATTCACCGCCTTGCCTGCAATTCATCGGTAAGCCCCGCATAATCCCGAAGGGTCAGTTCCTCTGCTCTTGCCGTGGGCTTTATTCCGCACCTTTCCATTATCTCGGCAAGCTCCGGCTTGGATATTTTCAGCTCGCCGGACAAGGGGTTTGCTATCTGCTTTCTGCGTTGTGAGAACGCCGTGCGGATTATGCGGAACATCAGTCTTTCCCACTCCTGCGGTCTGTCGGAGGTCTGTTTTATATCCAGCCGTATAACCGCACTGTCAACATTCGGCGACGGCATGAAGCTCCCCCTGCCAACCTTAAACAGCAGCTTCGGGTCGCTGTAATAGGACACTGCGCAGGATATTGCGCCGCAGTCCCTTGTTCCGGGGGCGGCGCAGATACGGTCAGCCGCCTCTTTCTGCACCATGACGGTCATTGAGGACACCGCAATCCGACTTTCCAGCACGCGCATTATCACCGGGGAGGTGATGTAATACGGCAGATTTGCGCATACCACGGTTTGCATTCCGGGCGCTTTTTCGGCGAGAAGAGCCGCCAGATCCGTTTCCATAACGTCCGCAAAAACTATTTCAACATTGTCGTAGTCTGCGAGCGTTTCCTCAAGTATCGGCTTCAATGAATCGTCTATCTCCACCGCTATCACCTTGTCGCAGCGTTTCGCCAGTTCCTTTGTCAGCACTCCCACGCCCGTGCCTATCTCAAGCGCGCATACTCCCTCGGCTGCGCCGCCCATCTCGGCTATTTTTGGGCAGACCGCCGGATTTATCAGAAAATTCTGCCCCAGCGATTTGGTAAATGAAAAGCCGTGCTTCTCGAACAGCGACTTAATCACTCCGATATTCGTAAGCTCCATCAATAGCCCTCGCTGCCTGTCAGACTTTCGTCGTTCTCCACCCAGTCGTTCACCGCAATTACCCGGTATTCCGACGGATTCACACGGATATATACTCTTTCGATGCCGGCGTTGATTATCTGACGCTTGCACATGGAGCAGGGCTCAACGTCGCCGTATAGCTGACCCGTCTTTGCGTCAAGACACGCAAGGAACAGATCCGAGCCTATCATATCATGCCTTGAAGCGCTGATTATGCAGTTCGCCTCCGCATGTACGGAACGGCACAGCTCGTATCTCTGACCCTTGGGAATGTTGAGCTTCTCGCGCATACATTCTCCCACGTCCGAGCAGTTTTTTCTTCCGCGCGGAGCGCCGTTATAGCCCGTGGCGATTATCTCATCGTTCTTAACAAGAATAGCGCCGAAATTCCGCCGCAGACAGGTTCCCCTTTCTGCGACAGTCTGTGATATGTCAAGGTAATAGTTGATTTTGTCACGCCGTTCCATATCTGCCGCCTTTCATGCTGTGGCTGTTTTCAGCCGCCGATTTATTTGTGCTTTCTTGACTGCTTTGCGATAAACGACGCATTCTGACGGGGCTTGGGTACAATGGGAGCGTCGCCCGGACGCTTGATTTTTTCCTTGGGAAGCTGAGCCTTGCCTTCAAATGCGTCAAGATAAGCCTGTGCGATGGATCTCTGTTTTGGCAGTGTGGTGACATTATCGGTGTAGTCCATTATCTTTAGGAACTGCTCCTTTGAGAGTTCCTTCTTTCCTATATTCGCATAAAGCTCGCCGAGAACGCAGCGATACTGCATTTCCTCGTCTGTATTCTCTCCCGCCGCTTCGATGACGGAGTTCAGCTTTTCCACCGCCTTGTCGTAATTTCCGAGGTCGATGTATTTAAGCGCCGCTTCAAAATCAATATTCATAAAAATTCACCTTTCAGAATGTTATGGGATTTCCGTTTCTATTCTATCATAAAACCTGCGTTTTGTCAAAACCTTTTTTAATCCGAGCAGAAAATACCTGTAAAATTATAAGAAAACATAATCCGCCGCCCGACTGCGACAGTCTTTTGTGCCATATTATGGTATTATTGAACCGTAAGCGTCGGGCGAAGCACCTCATACTCTCCGTGGCAGATTCATGGAACTGTGACGTGCCGCCCGTCAGGACGGGGAAAAGAAAGGAAGAAAAAATATGGCTGAGAGGACAGCCGTTCAGGAATGCAGAACGGCTTTATCGGGGAAAGTCAGCGTTACCTCAGCGGCGGCATGGGCGGTATGCGGTCTGGTGATGGAGCTTGGCGCAGGGGGAAGCGCTGTGGGATCCTCGGCGTTGGCGGCAGGAATGCGCTGCGGGAGCGTCTGGATATATGCCGGCGGTGCTCTGGGAGCGGTGCTGCACGGCTTTCCCTACGGATTTACCGGGCTTGCGGGACTTGTCATTGCATTTGCCGGGCGGCTTATCCCGCAAACGGGGAGCGTCCGTGTGAACTGCGCCGTACAGGCTCTTGTGGCGGCTCTGGCGGCTTTTTTTCCGTCATTTGCGGAATACACAAGCCCCTCTGCGGCGCTGACCGGAATAATTTCCGCAATTACCGCCGGGGTATTTGCGGCGTGCGTCATGCTGCTCCGCGACAGGGTATCGTCGCGAGGGTTCGATCCTGCCGAGAACAGCGACTGCGCTCTTGCGGCGGCTGTTGCGGGAATAGCTTTTATGACGCTCGGGCGGCTGGATTATCCGCCGTTCAATGTTGGCAGACTGCTCGCCGGGCTGCTTCTCATGCGGACAACCGCACGGCGGGGGACGGCTTACGGAGCGGTGACGGGAACTGCGGCTGCGTTCGGACTGTGCGCCTCGGGCTGCGCCGGAGCTGCCGAGGCTGCGGCGGTGTGCCTTGCGGCGGTTCTGAGCGGCTGCATGTGCCGATTCGGCAAAATAACAAGGGCTGTCGGTATGCTGTTTTGCGGAACGGCGCTGCTTCTTGCCGCCGGAGCGGAAAGCGACAGCTGGCGTGTGTTTGCGGAGCTGGCTGCGGCAGGCGCGGCTTATATCCTGCTGCCGCAGCGGAAAAGTGCGGCGGAATGCGGCGTGACCGAGAACCATACAGCGCTTATGATGAGGGAGCGTCTTAACTTTGCCGCAGGAGCGCTTGCCGGGGTAAATTCCGGGCTGGAGGCTGCGGCGGACACTCTGGAGCGGCGCTACTGCGAGAGCCTGCCCCAGGTGGCGGACAAGGCGGCTGACAGGGTATGCCGAGGCTGCCCGAACAACATGGTGTGCTGGGGTCAGAAATACGAGCTTTTCCACCGGGAATTTGACAGGCTGGTAAAAACGCTGCGAACCTGCGGCGAGCTCTCGGAGCGGTCAATGTCGCCGCAGGCGGCGGCGGAATGCATAAACCGCGACGGCGTGATACGGGGCGTTCGCAAGGCATACGAGCAGTATCTTGCGGCTTCGGGCGAGCAGCACCGCATAAGAGAGCTTCGCCGAATATACAGCGGACAGCTGTTCACACTGAGCGGCATTCTTACGGATATGGGCGCCGCCGCGGGAAGAATACGCAGCGGCAGCCGCAATGCCGAGCGCCGTGCGGAAAAAGTCCTGCGGGAATGCGGCCTTAAACACCCGGCGGTGTTCGTCACGCTCACCAAGGGCGGCAGAATACGGCTGGAGGCATACGGCACGGGAGAACTTACCACCGAACGTGAATATCTCGGAGAGCTGCTTATCCGTGCGCTGGGCAGAGAGCTTGACCTGCCGGAAGTCGGCAGCAGCGGCGGCAGAGTGCGTATTACAGCCTCTCAGAGGGCGGAGCTGTCTGCGGAAATAGGAGCATGTCAGCTTTGTCGGGGAAAGAACAGGGTGTGCGGCGACTGCTACGACAGCTTCTCCGACCCCACAGGAGCGTTTTATGTGATATTATCCGACGGAATGG
>CAYRLM010000165.1:0-5197 GCA_964425035.1 uncultured Ruminococcus sp. | reverse complement strand
AAGTACGGCGTTATCTACGGCGGCGTTCAGAAGAACGTGGGCCCTGCCGGTCTTGTTATCTCCATTATCAGAGAGGATCTCATCACGGACGATGTTCTGCCCGGAACTCCCACCATGCTCAAGTGGAAAACACAGGCCGACAACGATTCTCTGTACAATACCCCCAACTGCTATGCCATCTACATCTGCGGCAAGGTGTTCAAGTGGATAAAGAAGATGGGCGGTCTTGAGGCTATGAAGGCTCTCAACGAGAAGAAGGCTAAGATCCTTTACGATTTCCTCGACGGCAGCAAGCTGTTCAAGGGTACGGTAGAGCCGAAGGATCGTTCCCTCATGAACGTTCCGTTCGTTACCGGCAACGAGGAGCTTGACGCCAAGTTCGTAAAGGAAGCCACGGCAGCGGGATTTGTAAACCTCAAGGGTCACAGAACCGTCGGCGGCATGAGAGCTTCCATTTACAACGCTATGCCTATCGAGGGCGTTGAAAAGCTGGTTGAATTCATGAAGAAGTTCGAGGCTGACAACGGCTGACCCGGATCGTTAAGGAGATACTGAAATGATAAACGTACTTACACTCAACAAAATCGCCGCATGCGGCACAGACCTGCTCGACAGGAGCAAGTACACCGTCGGCGATGATATCGCAAATCCCGACGCTATTTTAGTCCGCTCCGCTTCCATGCACGAGATGGAACTGCCCGCAAACCTGCTGGCTATCGCAAGAGCGGGCGCAGGCGTCAACAATATTCCTCTGGATAAGTGCAGCGAAAAGGGCGTTGTCGTATTCAACACCCCCGGCGCAAACGCAAACGCCGTCAAGGAGCTTGTTATCGCAGGTCTGCTGATGTCGTCCAGAAAAATCCCCGCCGCCATGGAGTGGATAAAGACCCTGAAGGGCAAGGGCGACGAGGTAGGAAAGCTGGTTGAAAAGGGCAAGAGCCAGTTCGTTGGCCCGGAGATACTGGGCAAGAAGCTGGGAGTTATCGGTCTGGGCGCTATCGGCATTCTGGTGGCAAACGCAGCCGCCGAGCTTGGCATGGACGTTTACGGCGCAGACCCGTATCTTTCCGTTGAGAACGCACTGAAGCTCTCCGGCAAGGTACACTACGTCAAGAGCAACAAGGACATTTTCGAGCAGTGCGACTATATCACGCTGCATGTTCCCGCTCTTCCCGATACAAAGGGAATGATAAACGCAGAGGCTATCGCTTCCATGAAGAAAACGGTTCGTCTGCTGAACTTCTCCAGAGATACGCTGGTCGATGAAAAGGCTATCCTTGACGCTCTGGCAAACGGCGGCATGGCATGCTATGTGACCGATTTCGCCACCGACGCTCTTATCGGCGTTGACGGCGTTGTGGCACTGCCGCACCTCGGCGCTTCCACCCCTGAGAGCGAGGACAACTGCGCTGTCATGGCGGTAAAGGAGATTGCCGACTACATTGAGAACGGCAACATCAGGAACTCCGTGAACCTTCCGAGCGTTGAGATGGCTATCACCGGCAATGCAAAGATATGCGTTATCCACAAGAATTCCGAGGGGCTGCTGAACAATATCACGGCTCCGGTTTCCGCAGCCGGTCTTAATATCGAGAACATGGTGAGCAAGTCCAAGAAAGACTATGCGTACACCTGCCTTGACGTAAAGGGAGATACCTCCGGTATCGAGGCGGCTATCAAGGCTGTTTCCGGCGCTGTTTCGGTGAGAGTTATCAAGTAATAACAATCCCAAAAGTAAACGATTTGAGCGCACAGTTAATCTGTACGCTCTTTTTTTCTGAGAAAAGCGGATATGCGGCATTAATATTAGATATACAAAATAAATCACGCTCTTTCGTATAATTTGCTTAATTTGTCGGGTGATAATTTATGGAAAAGGGAGAAAATACCTTTATACTATTGCAACTCTAAAACAAAGGGTGTATAATGAAAACAGAAAATTGGATAGTTTTGACATTCGGCTGCGGAAATGATATGTCAAAAATTCTTTGTTTCTGCGGTTATGAATGCACACAAGTAACGTGTTTCACAGATGGGAAAGCTGCGTATGGTCAAACATACCGAATAACAAAGGAGGGTTTTCTATGACAATATCCGCTAAATTCGTAAAAATAACCGCTGCCTGCGTCGGCGCTGCTGCGGTAGCAGCCGGAATTGTCGGCATATCCGTGACTGTCAGCAGAGCGAATTCCTCTGCACTCACAGACAACGCTGCCGATGACAGTGCGGCATTCTTTGATGTCGCTATTCCCGAGGGAAGATACTATTTCAACGGCGACACCGCCAGTGAATACTGGATTGATGTCAGCGACGATATCATTAACCTGTGCGGCCCCGACATTGAAGGAGAGCTGTACGAAACCATGAAGGAAGACGGCATTTCCGAAACCGAAGAGGTGGTTCGAGAAGCTGCCCATAATTCCGTTGAGCAGTATTTGCAGCCGAACGAGTACAGGGCCGTAAAGCTGAACGGTATGGACGACATAGCCGTATTTATCGAATGGGGCGAGGACGACGGCTGTATCAGCGGATACGGTTATACATACACGGAGGACAACACGCTCAACTGGAGCGGCATGGGAGATTTTATTCTTGCGGAATGAAGCCGACCGCCGCTGAACCGTATAACATATAATCGAAAAAGGCGTATGGCTGCCATTTATCGGCGGTCATACGCCTTTGACTTTAGTTGTTTTGTACAAATTTTATGTATTGTTATTGACTATATGAAAAAAATATGATATGATTAAAAAAACGAGTGGAGGGACAGTATTGAACTATATCAACTATGCGGTCGAATATGAATATGCGGCGATGGGTCTTGTGTCCCTGCTTCTTGCGCTTTTCTGTGCGAGGAAAAAGTATCCCGGCATGACCAACAGGGTGTATGCGGGTCTGACAATATGCACCTTTATGTCAAGCCTTTTGCATATTCTGGCGATAAAGTCGCTGCCGGAGTCGCAGAATATTCCCGCTGCGCTGAATTATGCGATACATATTGCGTATCTTATATTCTACGACCTTGAAGCGGTGCTGTACGTTATGTACGTCCTTGCGCTCACAAAACGCAACAAGATGTCCAAAGCGAACACGGTCTTTACTGTCGGAATAATTGCGGCAGAGGCGCTGCTTCTCGTCACCACGCCCTTCACGAAGCTGATTATCTATTTTGACGGCGACATGAATTACTGCCACGGCCCGCTGTTCTATGTGTATCCTGTTCTGGCGTTTATTCTGATACTGTATGTAATGGCGGTATTTATTGTCTATCGGCGAAAGCTCGGCGTGATGCCGGTGGTCACCGTCGCCATGTTCGTCGTGTTCATGGTGGGAGCTACGCTGTTCCAGCTGTTCGTGCCTAGCCAGGTTGTCGGCAATTTCGCAGTGGCGCTGTCGCTGGTTATGATAATGATAGTTCTCCAAAATCCCGACGATTTCACGGACAAGGCGGCGAACTGCTTTAATTACGACGCATTTTACCTCAGCGTGGAAAACCGCATTGACGCTAAGCGGCCGTTCACCATCGCCGCAATACGCTTTGACGGTCTGAGCTATGTCCACAGTCTGTTTCGGGTGGGAGAACACGGTGCGGCGGAAAAATCCGTTTCGGAAATTTTGCAGTCGATATTCGGCACGCGGGAGATTTACCACCTCGGCAGCTGCGAATTTGCCGTTTTCACAAACGAACGCCGCAGACTGACCGAGGACAGCGTCACAGAGAAGCTTCGGAACGCTTTTTCCGGGACTGTCAGCGTCGGCAGCATCGAAACGGTTCTCGTCCCGAAGATATGTCTGGTTCGCTACCCGGATTTTGCCGCCTCCGCGGAGGACGTGCGCGACGCAATAGAATACACGCTGCGCACCTCGAAAAAGGAAGAGGGAAGCGTGTTTGTCGCCACCGCCGAGTCGATTACGGCGAAAAAGCGGGAGCTGCGTATACTCGGCACGATAAAGAATTGTATACTTAACAACAGCTTCGAGATGTATTACCAGCCGATTTATGCCCCGGCGGAGAAACGGTTCGTCTGCGCAGAAGCGCTCATTCGCATGAAGGACGAGGAACTGGGCTATGTAAGCCCGGAGGAGTTCATACCGCTGGCGGAGTCCAACGGTATGATAATAGAGATAGGCGAAATAGCGTTCAGAAAGGTGTGCGAGTTCATGGCGGCCGGCAGGGCGCAGGCGCTGGGCGTGAAATACATCGAGGTAAATCTGTCCGCCTTGCAGTGCGTTCAGGATCAGCTTGCCGAACGGCTTATGGCCATCATGGACGAATACGGAATTTCTCCGGAGCAGATTAATTTCGAGATAACGGAAACGGCGGGTCTTGCGAACTACGACGTGCTGCTCCGCAATATGAGAAGCCTTATCTCGCACGGCGTGACTTTCTCCATGGACGATTACGGCACGGGATTTTCCACGGCAAACTATCTTATAACTCTCCCGACGGATATCGTCAAGATCGACAAGAGCATACTCTGGCCCGCAATGGAGAACAAGGAGGCGTTTGTGATACTCCGCCACACCGTCGAAATGCTGCGCTCACTCAACAAGAAAATCGTGGTGGAGGGCGTCGAAACCGCAGAAATGGCGAAGCTGCTCGCAGATATGGGCTGCCATTATCTTCAGGGCTTTTACTACAAGAAGCCCGTGCCTGCGGACGAGTATGTGAAATTCCTCGAAGAGAACAGCTCGCACAGCGTCTGAAAAAAATTCGCAAAGGGTATTGACAAACAGAAAAAAACATGGTATAATGCATAAGTAATTTGAAAGCAGAGTCACCACACTCTCACCCGCCGGCGTTAAGTCTGTCAGGCGCGGTATGTTTAATGTGAACAAGCCGGAAGGCATTTTCTGTTAAGCGTGAGCAGTGTGTGCTCGCGCTTGTTTTATTTCAGGCTGCTCCGCATAACCGTGCGGCGCCGCCGTTAAAGCTGAAACGTAAAATCAAGAAAGGCGGTGCTTTGATATCGGCACGAAAGAACAGCTCATCAATGAGGAGATCCGTGAAAAGGAAGTAAGAGTGGTCGGCGCAAACGGCGAGCAGCTCGGCATTATGGCGACTGCGGACGCGCTTGCAAAGGCGATAGAGGCAGATCTTGACCTCGTTCTCATCGCTCCTTCGGCAAATCCTCCGGTATAAGAAATTCCAAATATTCTCCGGGGTCTTCAGGTAGTTCCGGCACACATACGCCCG
>CAYRLM010000164.1:0-5260 GCA_964425035.1 uncultured Ruminococcus sp. | reverse complement strand
CCGATGGTTGGCGCTACCGTGGCTTGTGCGGTACTCGTTGAAGAAGCTCTCAAGGCTTGATTTGACGCAGAAATTCGTTTTCAGCGGTATTCAAATGCGCTGACAAACCGTATGTAACACAAAAATTAAAGGCGGTCATTTCGCATAATGACCGCCTTTAACCGTCCCCAAAAGTCGCAAAGGAGCTTTTGGGACGGTCTTAGCCGGAACAGTCCGGCTGCTTTTTTATGTTCGCTGCCGCAGAATTGTCATTTATTCCACCCTAATACCTCCGCTGCCCGGATCGTCCGGTTCGGGAGCGGTGGGTGCGACAGGTTCTTCCGTTGAAGGAATATCAGGCTCGGCGCTTTCTTCGGAGCTCGGCTCGTCGGTTTCGGGCATGTCGGGCTCAGACGGTTCGGCAGGCTCGGAGGGAGAGGGATCGCTGCTCGGCGGCGTTACGGGATCGTCAGGCAGGACAGGCTCAACGGGAGCCACGGGTACGTCTGTGATATCGGGCGCTTCGCTGCTGCCGCTGCCGGAATAGCTCAAACCGCTTCGTGCGAAGTACTCCTTAACTCCGTCCGCAATTGACTGCGCTATTCCCGATTGGTAGGCGGAGTCAGCCATAACCATGCACTCTCGCTCGTTGGAGATGAAGCCCATTTCCACCAGAACCGACGGAAAATCCTGCTGGAGAGTTACCCAGTAGTAGCTGTACTTCGCGCCGCGGCTGCTGCTTGTTCCGTTCGCATACACCGTGTTGTCGTAATAAGCCGCAAGCTTGTCGTTAATGTACTTCGCCAGCGGCTGGGAATACGGCGTGAAATAATACGCCTCAACGCCCTTTGCATCCGTGTTCAGCGCCGAATTGCAGTGAAGCGAGATATACATATCCGCACCGTAAGCTCTGGCAACGCTTGGGCGGTCTGCTGTCAGGATAAACTCGCTCTCGGTCTTTAGGCGGACTACGGTAGCGCCCATTGCGGTGAGCTTCTGCTCAAGTTCCTTTGCAACGGCGAGGTTCACCGACTGCTCCGTTACGTTGCCGATAGCACCCGGGTCAAGCTTTGACGCCGTTTTGCCGTAGCCGTGTCCCGGATCTATGACTATTACCTTTCCCGAAAGGGAAGCTGTCGGGACGTTAAAGGTTATCATAAGATCGCCGTTTTCGTCGTAATACGAACCGCAGCCGCTGTAAATCCCCGCCTGCCGCAGCGTGAGCGTCAGACGGAATTTCGGCACGCCGTTCTGCTCCACGGTGTCCCAGCTTCCTGCGCTGAACAGGGAGCAGCTGTTGAAGTCGGGCAGCTTTGTCACGCTGGTAACGTTGTCAAACACTATCTCCACCTTTGTGGGAGAATAATTCGACACGCCGTAAGGCCCGTCGTCCTCTTCGACAAACGTCACGGGGGCATTTACGTTAAAGGTGGATTTATAGTCAAGATGTATCTTAATGTAGCTGTTTCCGTTGGAATTTCCCACTGCCTTTACAGACAGTGCGTTCTCGCCCAGCCCCGTGTCGTAAAACGTGGTGATATCCGAGGTCTTGTAGCGTCTGCCGGAGGTGCTTATCACATAATCCCCCGAAGTACTCTTGTAATAATCGATGCTTCCCGCCGGAAGCTGTGACAGCACGGGCGAAGGCGCTCCGCCTGTGGTCTGGCTGTCGTACACGATGGTATAATTGCTCAGAGTTTTTATGTAGGTGACGTATTCGCTGCTGCTTACTACCGGGGCAATTGTTCCGACAACCTCGCCCGTGCCTATGACGGCTTCGTCGGCAAACTCTCCCACTTCGATTTCCTTGGGCGGTTCAGGCTCGGCGTCTATGGTGACGCTGCCACCGGTCATGTATTCCTCTATGCCCTGATATACCGCATAATAGGTGGTGCTGCCGAGATACTGCTGCTCGCCGATTATGCCGTCGGGAACACGGTAGTATCCAACAAATTTCGCATAATCCGAGTTTGCGTCAAGATCCTCGCTGGCGCCGGATTTCTCCTTCAGAGTTACCTTCGTTCCGCCGATGACCGCAGTAACCTTGCTGCCGCTGTACGCCACCGCTTCAAGGGTAACTCTTGAGCCGCCCTCAACTACAATATCCTTTGTCTGCTCGATGGATCGCAGCACGTCTACCTGACGTTCTATGGTGTAGTATATCTGCTTGCCCTTATGCTCGATGACAAATGTGTTTCTGCCGACCTTCAGTTCCTTCTGAAAATAGAAGTTGCCTGCTTCGTTCAGCTTTATCTTCTCACCGTCGAAAAGCACGTCAAAATTCTCGTCAAAGGTTCCCATGAACTTTACGGTGGAGTCATAGGTGACGAAGCTTGTCTGGGTGGGGGAGGTCATTTGCAGCGTGTCGAACAGGGTATTGGTGTTTATCTGCTCGTCAAAGTATTTCATCAGCGTATCCGTAGAGCCGAGGAGGTTATTCCTCAGACCTGAAAGCGAATTGAAGCAGCTGCCGCCGATGTTTTCGTAGTCCTCCATAATTGAAAGCTGGCGCAGCAGCTGATCCTCGTACCAGCCGGAATACTGCCCTATTCTCTCATTGAGGTGCAGCACATAGGCTTTCACCCCGGTCTGCTCCGCAAGCTCATACCACCACGAAACGACATTTTCAAAGCCCAAAGCCGTATCGCTGTCAGTGCCGTACGCCTTGACCAATATCATGTCGGCATAGCCTCTGCGCAGGTACTCTCTGGTGTCGCAGAAGCCGTCATACAGCGCCTGAACTGCGTCTGACGTGGCGGAGCCTTCCTCGTTGTCGGAGGAATTGGCCCACATATCCGTGATAAGCAGACCTACCGCCGTGGTGTTGCTGGTGCGGCGTATTACCTCGGAAACGGTGCGGATAAGGTACTCGTTGGTTTCATACAGCCAGTTGCCGTAGCCTATGCCGGAGCCGCTGCGCATGTATTCCGCATACATTTCCGGGGTGTCTGCGGTGTAATAATCCGTCAGAATGATACCCTCGCAGGCGTATTTCATCACGAACTTATGCACCGCCGCAGAGAAGCCGGATTTCAGACCGCCGTCCTGCTCGGCAACGTCCGCAGCCAGCGAATTAACGTCCAGCTGAACATATGCCGACAAGCCGTATTCATGCGCCTTGTCGATAACGGTTCCCAGCACTCCTCTGCCTGAGGTCATATCGAGGTCGTAGTATTTCACGCCGTCGTTGTCCGTATTTATCAGCACAGCGTTCATTTCATAGCCCAAAATTTCCTCAAACAGCGAGGGCAGCTCCTCCGCCAGCGCAGCGTCCGTCTGCTCGCCGGTGCAGAAATCGCTGCCGGGAGTGAGCGTCACCGCCCTCATTCCGTCGGGCAGGAACACCATGCTCTCTCCAGTCGTAAGGTCAGTGGCGGTAAAGCCGCTTTCCTGCTCTGCCGTAATTTCTGCCGTTAATTCTTCGGCGGCTTCCTCGGTTTGCGGCACTGCCGCCGCACCGCCTGTCAGGATACTCAGCGAAACAACTGCGCCGAGCAGCCCCTTTATAAATCTGTTCATTTATTTTCCCCGTCATGTCATATTATTTCTTTAACTGCCGCAATTTCTTTATTTACGGCGGCGCTCACCGAGCTGTCCGGCGAGAACACGCTGCGGTAGCTGTACAGCGCAAAGCCGCCGTAGGAGCTGCATTTCTTTGCTTGGGCTATCTGCCGCGAAATGATGTCGCTGTTGTTCACCCATTCGTATTTTCCGCTGCCTGCCCAGCTGTCCTCGCAGCCGACTTTTGAAACGGAAAGCCCGGCGACGAGCGGAATGCCGCCCTTTGCCGCAAGCTCCTCCCACTCAAGAAGAGTGGCTGTATACGGTGCGGCAGTATTCTCGAAGCCGTAATATATCTGCGGAATTATAACATCGAGATATCCGGAGCTTGTGCACCATTTTCGCACATCGGCGTAAAGCCCGGTGTAATTGTTATCGATGTTCCCCTGGACGCTGACGCTGAACAGCGCTGTGGGGTTGGCGCTTTTAACGGCACCGTAAAGTTCCTTTACCATTCTGTCGCAGTTCGCAAAGCGAAAATCCGACAGGCTTGAACAGCCGCTTGCGGAGTATGCGCTGCTGTCGAAAGACGTATCGGTGGTAGGATAGAAATAGTCGTCGATATGCAGACCGTCAACGTTGTAGTTTGAAAGTATCTCGGAGGCTCCTGCGGCGATAAGCTTCGTTACCTCCTCATATGCCGGGTTGAGATAGTATGTGCCGCCGACGTCAACCGCATATTTTCCCGCCATTCCCGCAGCGGTGGCAAAGGTATACACCGGGTAGCTGCCGTATGAGGATATCTGCGAGGTGCCGCATGCTCTCAGCGGATTTATCCATGCCTGAAACGAAAGACTTCGCTTGTGCGCCTCCTCAAGCATTACCGTGAGGGGATCGTAGCCGGGGTCTTTGCCGAGCGTACCCGTGATGTACTTTGACCACGGGAACAGTTCCGATTTATAATATGCGTCGGCGTGCGAGCGCACATGGACATACACCGTGTTTATCCCCAAATCGGTGCAGTTGTCGAATACCGCCGCAATATTGCTGCGAAAGCCATCCTTCGACTGTCCCTGCATAAGCTCCGAAAGCTCGATATAGCTTATCCAGATGCCTTTTATCTCCGAGTAATTAACAGCCTGATAGCTGTTTGTGCCGAAATCGTACTCCGAGGCTTCGGGAACGTCGACGGTCGCTGCTGCGGAGGTTGACTTTGCGGCAGTTTCGGATTTTGCCGTGGTTTCGGTCGCGGCTTCCGTCTTTGATGTGGTTTCTGTCTTTGAAGCGGCTTCCGTTTTTGCGGAGGAAGGCTTCGCCGAAGTGCTTTCGGGCGGCTGTTCCGCAGCCGCTGCCGTTGATGCCGCCGTTGTTTCGCTCGCTGAGGAAAGCGCCGTTGCGGCTTCCGGGTCTGCGGCTTCGCTTTCCGTAGGCTGCTCCTCGGAAGCAGCGGCGCTTGTCTGTTCCTCCGCAGAGTTTTCGGCGCTTACGGCTGCGGAAGCTTCACCGTCGGCAGCGCCGGAATACACTACGCCTCCCGAACTGCCGAAATCCGCAACGCTGACCCCGGAGGAATTCTCCCGCGAACCGCACCCCGTAAGGCTCACCGCTGCCAGAAAAGCGCAGAATGCCCTTGATATGTAATTTTTCATATTATATATTTTCCCTCAATATCGTAGGCTTCCCCGATCCGATCACCTGCGTTTTATATCTTATACGGATTTATTATAACACTGTTCTGCTGTGTTGTCAATAGCGGCAGGCGAAAATGACAGGAGTTATC
>CAYRLM010000163.1:0-5313 GCA_964425035.1 uncultured Ruminococcus sp. | reverse complement strand
AAAAAGGCTGGACCGAAAACTTTTATTCCGCTGCGGCGGGGTTTTTCAACAAACTAAGCCGAACCAACACAAATGGTTCGGCTTTATTTTACTGTTTTCTCGCAATCGCATACTCATCGTCAGACGAGTAATAAGGGCAGTTGTAATTAGTCCCTGTCATGAAGCGATACATCTCGTCCTCGTCCAGATTTACAAGGCAGACCCAGCAGTCGCATTCCTCATCGTATACATAGTTTGTGCAGTCGTCGCAGTTTGTCATTTGGTTTCCTCCTTGCCGGCGTTAATCGCACGGAACGCCTGTTCAAGCGTCCTCACGCCTATTATCTGTATCCCGTAGCTTTCCGCCCTGCTCAGGGAGGAAAAGCTCTGTTTGGGAATTATGCACCGCTCAAAGCCGAGCCGTGCGCCCTCTTTCACTCTCTCACGGACATGCGAAACGGCACGCACTTCGCCGCCGAGTCCCACCTCGCCGAACACCATCAGCTTTTCCGGAATAACCTTGTCGCACAGCCCCGAATACAGCGCCAGCGCCACCGCAAGGTCTGCCGCCGGTTCGTCAAGCCTCAGTCCGCCGACAATGTTCACATAAACGTCAACACCGCCGAAAAAGAAGCCTGTGCGCTTTTCCAGCACCGCAAGAAGCATGTAAAGCCTGTTGTAGTCGAACCCTGTGGCAACACGCCTCGGAGCCGACAGCGAGGATTTTGTCACCAGCGCCTGAACCTCCGCAAGAATGGGGCGCGTTCCCTCCACCGTGCAGACCACGGCGCTGCCTGAAACCGTGGATATTCTGCCGGAAAGCATCATTTCCGAGGGATTTGTGACCTCGTGAAGCCCGTCATCGTCCATATTGAACACGCCTATCTCGTTGGTAGAGCCGAAGCGGTTCTTTATCGCACGCAGAATGCGGTAGGAAAGCTGCTTCTCGCCCTCGAAATACAGCACGGTGTCCACGATATGCTCCATTATTTTCGGCCCGGCAATGCCGCCGTCCTTGTTCACATGGCTGACAATGAATATGGGTATCTCCTCGGATTTGGCGAGGTGCATGAATGCGTTGGTGCATTCCCTTACCTGAACTATGCTCCCGGCGGAGGAGCTTATGGCGCTTGATGTTATGGTCTGGATAGAGTCTATTATCACAATATCGGGCTTTGATTTTTTTACTGCCTGTATAATACTCTCGCAATTATTCCCCGAGGCGAGCATAATGTTTCCGCTGTCGGAAACTCCCAGACGGTCGGCACGAAGCTTTATCTGCCGCTCAGACTCCTCGCCTGAAACGTACAGTATCGTATGGCTGCCGCTCATAAAGCCGCAGATTTGCAGCAGCAGCGTGGATTTGCCGATGCCGGGGTCGCCGCCGATAAGTACCAGCGAACCTTTCACAAGTCCGCCGCCCAGCACACGGTCAAGCTCGGAGATACCCGTGCCGTATCTGGTTTCGTCCTCGTAGCTGATATCGTCTATGGGAGAGAATTTCAGCTCGCCTGCCGGGGCTGCCGATTTACCGCCGATAAGCGGTGCGGGCTCGGCTTCTTCTATGGTGTTCCAGCTTCCGCAGGCGGTGCACCTGCCGTTCCATTTTGAGTATTCCTGACCGCATTCGCTGCAAACAAATACTGTTTTTGCTTTCGCCATGTATTTTCTCCTTTTGGTTATAATTCCGTCAATTCCATCATATTATTTGGACAAATATAATTTTGTCCGGCAGGGGTATATGCCGGCAGGGGGTATCGGTATGAAATTCAACAAAAAGACATTGAGATTTGCCGTGAGCATGGCGGCGGTGTTCACGGTGCTGGCGGTATGCGCACGGGTGACGGACAATGCGCTCCCGGCGGCGGCGGACGCTTCCGACAAGCCGGTTATAGTGCTGGACGCAGGACACGGCGGTCTTGACAGCGGAGCGGTCGGCAAAAACGGGACGCTGGAAAAGGACGTGAACCTCGCCGTTGTAAAGCGCCTTCAGCAGCTTCTGGAGCTTTCGGGCTTCCGCACTGTGCTGACCAGAAGCGAGGATATTTCGGTATACGATCAGGGTGTGGAGGGAATACGCAACCAGAAGCTTTCCGACATGGATAACCGCCTGAAGCTTATCAGCAGCTATCCTGACAGCATATTCCTGTGCATACATCAGAACAATTTCACCGACCCCGCATACTTCGGCGGACAGATGTTCTACAATGACAACAATCCCGCAAACCGCACGCTGGCGCAGCTGATGCAGGCAAGATTTGCGCAGCTGCAGCCCGGAAACGACCGTGAGATAAAGCTGACCGGCGAAGAGCTTTTCCTGCTGAAAAGCAACAAGAACCCCTCGCTTATGATAGAATGCGGCTTCCTGTCCAATCCCGATGAGGAAGCACGGCTTTCCACCGCCGAATATCAGCAGCAGCTGGCGTTTACGATTTACAGCGGACTGCTGGATTATCTCAGCGTGACTGCTCCCGAACAGAGCTGGACGGAGGACGAACCGGGACTTATCGAAACGTGGGAAGATGTGTAACGTTCATTAATAAGTATAAGGCTTTATCGTAAAAATGTCAAGATGGGCGCTGCGGAGTTTCCGAAGCGCCCATGCCTTAGCTTATTTCCAAGTCCTCAAGCAGCCTGTTTACATCGGCTATACCTCTCAGCCTTACGCCTTGCAGAAGCTGCGCTGCGTCTGCCGGGTTTATTTCCTCCATCGGAGTGGAGAACACGGCAAGCGGCTCCTCATCTCCGTCCCGGAAAAGCGCCGGAACGCCGTTGTATTCCCTCAGGATATAGCAGGAAAGTTCCGCTGCCGTCTGCTCCGCCGCCGCAAGCACTCCGCTCCCCGCAGCGGCAATATATGCGGCGCTGCCGCCAAGCAGCACCAGCGCTGTAATTCCGCCAAGCATTCTTCCGTAAAATGACATATTATTCCTCCTAAAAGAGCAAGCCACATATACACATATAATTTCGGGCGGCTGTTCAACGCTCAATTTAACGCTCGTCCGACGGAAATATTATGCCGCATTTACGGTATTTTATCCATGCCGCAGAAATCGCAAAAAAATTCGTTCAGATACTTGTATTTTACGAGAAAAAATGTTACAATGAATAGTGTATAAGTATATGGCAATGTTATCGGTCTGTCGGCAAAGGCACTGGAGGCGTTCATGAACGAGCATATCGACTATCTGCGGGACAAGGCAAACCGTCTGTCCCTAAGTCCCGGCGTTTATCTGATGAAGGACAAAACCGGGAAGATAATCTATGTCGGCAAGGCGAAAGCCCTCAAGAACCGTGTCACCTCATATTTTCGGCACGACGCAAGCCATAACGCAAAGACCCTGAAGCTTATCGACAACATCGCCGACTTCGATTTCATCGTGTGTCCCAGCGAGCTGGACGCACTGGTGCTGGAGTGCAGCCTGATAAAACTGCACAAGCCCAAATACAACATACTTCTCAAAGACGACAAGGGCTACAATTACATCAAGGTCAGCAAGGGCGCATATCCCCGGATATCCTACGCCCTCAACACCAACGACCCCAACGCCGACTATATCGGGCCGTTCACCAGCGGCTTCACCGTAAAACAGGCGGTGGAGGAGGTCAACGGCATGTTCATGCTGCCCACCTGCAATCGGCGATTTCCGATGGATATCGGAAAGGAGCGCCCCTGTCTGAACCTGCATATAAAGAAGTGCATGGGAGTATGCCGAGGTAAGATATCCTCCGAGGAATACCGCAAAATAATAGACGAAGCTCTGGATTACCTTAAAACCGGCAGTCAGCGCTCTGTGGAGCAGCTTACCGAGGAAATGAACGAGGCGGCGGAGAACCTTGAGTTTGAAAAGGCGGCGAAGCTGCGCGACCGCATACAGGCGGTGACGCGGCTGAAAAATTCCCAGAAAATATTCGACTACAAGACCGACGATTACGACATCGTGGCGCTGGCGCAGAATGTCAGCCTAGCCAGCGTAGCGGTGGTGAAATACCGTGGCGGACGGTTGGTGGACAAGGAAAATTTCTTTATCGGTGACGAATACGACGCCGGAACCATGCGGCGCGATTTCCTGCTGGGCTACTATCCCGACAGGGAGGATATCCCAAAGGAAATATACATCGACGGGGAATTTGACGACATGGAACTGGCGGCGCAGCTTCTGCGCGAAAAAGCCGGACACGCCGTGAAATTCGTGCTGCCGCAGCGAGGGCAGGGCATGGCGCAGATAGTACTCGCAAAGAACAATGCCAGCGAGTACCTCGCCCTCAGGGTTGGCAGAACCGCAAGGGAGATAAACGCACTTGAGGATTTGCGCGACCTGCTGGGTCTGGAGAAAATACCGCTGATAATAGAAAGCTACGATATGTCCAATTTCGGCGAGGACGGGCGTGTGGGCGGAATGATAGTGTACCGCAACGGACGGCCGTTCAAGCCGGGCTACCGCCGCTTCAACATAAAGGACGTTGTGGGCATAAACGACTACGCCAGTATGCAGGAGGTTCTGCGCAGAAGAATGCAGCACTATCTTGACGGCGACGAAGCTTTCAGCCCCCTGCCCGACCTGATACTGCTGGACGGAGGTCAGGGACACGTTGCGGCGGTGGCGGAGGTTTTGGGACAGATGGACATAAACGTTCCGCTGTTCGGGCTTGTCAAGGACAGCAAGCACCGCACCCGTGCGATAGCAAAGGAGGGCGGCGAGATATCAATCAGCGCCAACAAAGCGCTTTTCAAGCTGCTCACCAATATTCAGGACGAGGTACACCGCTACACGATAAATTTCCAGCGGGTAAAGCACAAGCAGAAAACTTATACGCTCGAGCTGACGGAGGTAGCGGGGATAGGTCAGGCAAAGGCGCAGGCGCTGATGACCGCATTCAAGACAAAGCAGGAATTGAAAAACGCAGACCCCGGTCAGCTGCGGGCTGCGGCCAAAATAAGCGAAAAAACGGCGGAGGAGCTGTACCGGTTCATTCAGGAGCGGTTCTGAGCCGACAGGAGATGCCATGAGAGTAATTACCGGAACGGCGAGGGGAAGAAAGCTCGTCACCGTAGTGGGAACGGATGTAGTCCGCCCCACGACCGACGGTGTAAAGGAAGCAATTTTCAGCGCCATTCAGTTTGAGATAGAGGGAAAGACGGTGCTTGATCTGTTCGCGGGGAGCGGTCAGCTGGGCATAGAGGCGCTCAGCCGTGGCGCAGCCGAGGCGTACTTTGTGGACAGCGCTGCGGTTTCCGTAAAGGCGGTGCGGGAAAACCTGAAAACCACCGGGCTGGAGGCGAATGCGAGAGTGGTGAACATGCCGTTCTCCGCATTTCTTAAAAGCACACGG
>CAYRLM010000162.1:0-5317 GCA_964425035.1 uncultured Ruminococcus sp. | reverse complement strand
CAGGTATAAACGAACTCCACAATATCTCCCTCGCCGAGCGAATAGGCTGCGGCGGAAACATCGGGAAATTCTCCGTTGACAAGGTACATCCAGCCGCTGAGTTCGCCGAAGCCGAATTCGCAGATATACCCTATGCTGCGGACATATGTCCCGTATATACTGCCGGAGCTGTCCACCCGTACTCTCTGCTCCCGTGCCGCCGCAGCGAGTGCGTCAAACGCCGAAGCTCCCTCCGGAAGCGACACCTCGCATTCCGATATCACAGCTCCGTCCGCCGGAATAACCTCCGCCGGGTTGATATCCGTGACAATTCCGTCCATATTCTTCAGCGCCGCCGAGCAGTCCGCCGAAACCGTAACATGAAGCGACCCGCCGCCGTTGAGCGCATAGTATTCCTCCGGGGTTCGTATATCCAGCAGCTGTACGCCGCCAGCAAGCGCCGCCAGCAGCACCGCCGCAGGGAGCGCCGCCTTTTTCCTCCGCAGCAGGAACAGCAGCAGACAAGCCGCCGCAGCCGCCCCCAGCGCCGCCGATATGATAATTCCGATATGCTTCCCGGTAAAGCCCGATACACCGACGTCCGCAGCGGCTTCACCCGTTTCGGCGGTATCTGCACAGACCGCTGCCGCCGTTTCATCCGCGGCAGCCTCTTCCCCGTTCTCCGATATGTCGGGAAGCGCTCCGAAAAGGCTCTCGCCCCGCTCCGCCAGCGCCAGCGCCGTGAACGCCTCCAGCGCTTGTACGGTCGCCATGCGGTTGACCTTTCCGTCCGCAGTATGCGCATAGCCGCCGTCTTTTTTGTACTCCGACAGCTGCAAAGCCGCCAGCTGCGCCGTTTCGATACGTCCGGCAGCGGCAAGCGCAATGACCGCCTGTGCGGTGCTCTCGCAGTTCACCACCCCCATCGAGGAATAGCTGTCAAGACCGCAAAGCCAGTCCGCCCCCCGCTGCGCCGCTTGCTCCGCCGCGGAAAGCCCCATACCCGAAAGCGCATACACCGCCGCAGCCGTTATATCCGTGTCGCCGCTGTCGCCCGTCAGCGAAAAGCTCCCGTCCTCATGCTGCCGCGAAATAATGTAGTCAGACAGCGTTTCTGCGGTATTTACGGCGTTTTGCGGCGGCTGAGCTCCCGTGACGTTCACCGTAATCAGCGCCCATATATACGCATTGAAGCCCTGACTGTCAAGCCGTTCGCTGCACAAGGCTCCCAGTTCCGCCGCATGTGAAGCGCTGCCGCCCGCCGCCGCAATGCAGACCGCAGCACGCTGATATTCCGTGGGACGTACAAATCCGTCGGAGCTTTCCAGCTCCGCAACCCGCATTTCGGCGGAAGCCGCAAAGCCCTCCGCACCGTCCGCTCCGTAAAGCCTTGCCCTGCAATAAGCCGCCCAGTCGTACTCCCCGAACTCCAGTCCCTCCCAGAAGCTTTCTGCGCCTCGCTGCTCCGTAATATATGCGAAGCATTCCTCCGCAAGCGCCTCCGGCTCGGACTGAGCCGCTGCGGAAAAAGCGGTCTGCACCGCCATGAACAACGCAGTGCAGACCGCCGTTAATATCCTTGTGATACGCATCTATCAGTTCTTCTTGCTCAGCACTATGCCTGCTCCCGCAAGAAGTGCCACCGCAAAAGCAACCGCAGCGCCCTCTACTCCCGTGGAGGGAGAACCCTTGTCGTCCGAAGCAGCTTCCTGCGTTGCGGCGTTCTCGGCTGTCGCTTCCTCTGTTGCCGCTTCCGATGTATCTTCAGCGCCCAGCGCCTTTGACAGCACAGCTACGGAATTGTCGATTTCCTCCTGCGTTGACTCGTATATTGCAAGCGACTCCATAGCGCTCACATATGCGTAGCCCTCCACAGCATCGCTGTCCTTTGCCTCTGCGCAGAGCTTTATCAGCTCAGACCTCTGCGGAGCTTCCTTGAGTGCGGCAGCGCCGCCCCAAGAGGAATTGTCCACGCCGAGATCCGCACCGTAGCCGTAAACCGTAAACGAGAAGCACAGAACATCTCCGTCCTCGGGCGTATAGTCGCTTATGCCGACAGTGGCATACTCATCGTTAATGAAATAAGTCCAGCCGCTCTCCGCCGTATAATCCAGCGCACTGAGATAGCCCTCGGTGTTTCTCCCGGTCATTTCGGGGCAGACCTCTGCGATAGGATCGGGGATATTGGTTTCAAGATCCTCATCGGCAAATGCGGTGATATAATCGCCGTAGCCTGTGTCCTCCGTGATTACGTCAGCGGCTCTCCTCACAATGTCAATGCCGCTGTCGCCCTCATAAAAGGGTACTTTTTCCGGCATGACAACAAAGCCCTGACCGATAGTGGTTTTCTCCGCCATGAAATAGACGTACCCTGCTGCACCGTCCTCGGCAGATACGCTGAAAGTAACTGCGCTCAATGTGACTGCCGCAGCCGCCGCTGCGGTAACTATTCTTCTGATATCCATTCTTATGTTCCTTTCCGATTAAGCGCCTGTTACACTATAATAAAATACGGCGCTTTTCTTATTGGTGTAATATTACCGACTTATGGCAACACCGCATGATTATTGTCGTGCAATTGTGCCGCCGCTATTTTGTAAAATATCACGGAAAATGCGCAAACAAGTGTGCGGCTTTTTGTGCAAAGCACACGATGAGATAATTGCGTAAAAAGCAATAGCCGATAATTATACGTTGCTGACTTAGCTATTATACACCATTTTCCACTGTTTGTCAACCTTTTGTCAAACTTTTTTTCGTGCCGCCGCCGTCACAAGGAATTATACGGCATAATTTCGCATATAATCCACCAAAAACATTATCAGGAGGTATATTATGGACGATATGAAGAAGCTTGTTGAAAAGTACAAGCGTGAGCTTATGGAATACAGCAAGGCAGCTGCGCCCGGAAAGCTGGAGTTCCCGGAAATGCTCCCGGAAACGGCTCCGTCGGAAAGCCCCGAAGCAGACGAACAGATTGCGGAAAGCTCCGAAAATGCCGTAAAAACTCCCGCAATAATAGCATGGTCAGCCGACCAATCCGCTGCGGACGGGCTTGAAAAATACTTCTCAGACCTAAAACGCACCTCGCCGCAGAAAGACGATTTCACCACCCTGCCGCCGCAGTTCACCGAGGACGCACCTCAGTATGACTTCACCGACAGCAAGGCTTTGCCCGAAAACAACAACATCACCGGCGAAACCGAGCCGGAGCAGCCCGCACAGTTCCGGCGAGAGGGCGAAAACACCACCGCCGACCCGGAGCAGTTCGACAGCATAGGCACTGTTCCCCAAAGCGGAACCTCCCCCGACGAACAGCTGGGGCGGCGCAGCTTCGAGAGCCGACAGACCCCGGTGAACTCCCCCGACGACATCAGACCTCTGGTTCAGCAGGAAAACAGCGGCTACCCTCCGCACCCGACAGAGCCGGAATACGCCGACCTTGACGAATTTCTGAAAGCAAACCCCATGCAGGGCTCGCTGCGCTTCAGCACATATACCGCACGGAACGCCCTGCCCGTGCCGAACGCCAGAATAATCGTCACCAAGGTTATCGGCGGCAGCCGTCATTCCTTCTACGACCTCACCACCGACGCCAGCGGTCAGACCCAGGAGGTGGCGCTGCCTGCGCCGCCGAGCAGCCTGTCCCAGTCCCCGAACATAAAAATACAGCCCTATTCCGTGTATGACGCAGATATAACCGCCGAGGGCTATATCCCGGTATCGGTGCGAAATCTGCCCGTGTTTGAGGGAATTCTGTCGGTGCAGCGTGCCGCACTTGTCCCCTCCGACGGAAACGACCGTACAGAGATAATCAACGAAACAGAACCCGATCTCACGGAGGTGTCCGATGCCTGAAACAGCTTCGCCGACTGTTCCCGAAAACATAACCGTACACCTCGGCACGCCGAATGCCGCCGCACAAAACGTCACCCTGTCCTTTCCGGACTACATTAAAAACGTGGCGAGCAGCGAGATATACCCCACATGGCCCGAGGCGGCTATCCGTGCGAACATCTACGCACAGGTGACTTTTGCGCTCAACCGTGTATACACCGAGTGGTACCGCAGCCGAGGCTATGATTTTGATATAACCAGTTCCACGCAGTATGATCAGGCGTTCGTGTACGGCAGGGATATTTTCAACAATATCAGCAATATCGTTGACGAGATATTCAACAACTACGTCATTCGCCAAGGAACCGTCGAGCCACTGTTCACACAGTTCTGCAACGGAACCTCCGTCACCTGTCAGGGGCTGTCGCAGTGGGGAACGGTAGACCTCGCCAACCGAGGCTACACTCCCTATGAAATGCTGCAATACTACTACGGCAGCGATATAGACATAGTGCGCAATGCCGCCGTAGAACCGTATATCGGGAGCTATCCCGGCACGCCGTTCGGCATAGGCAGCTCCGGGAACGAGGTGCGCACCGTTCAGACGGAGCTTAACCGCATATCCGACAACTACCCCGCCATACCGAAGATATCCCCGGCAAACGGCTTCTACCGAGAAAGCACCGCAGATGCGGTGAGGGTGTTTCAGGGGGTATTCGGGCTGCCGCAGACAGGCACGGTCAACAAGGCGACATGGTATCAGATAAAATACATATATGTCGCCGTGAAGAACCTTGCAGAGCTTACCTCCGAGGGGCTGCGCCCGTCCGAGGTTCAGCAGGAATTTCCGAACGAGCTGCGCAACGGCGATTACGGAATATTCGTCAGCTATTTGCAGTATTATCTGAACGTAATCGCATATTTCAACCCGGAGATACCCTCAGGCCCCTCAAACGGAGTTTTCG
Source organism: uncultured Ruminococcus sp. (assembly GCA_964425035.1). Classification (GTDB taxonomy): domain Bacteria; phylum Bacillota; class Clostridia; order Oscillospirales; family Ruminococcaceae; genus CAG-115. Next base: position 536 of record CAYRLM010000162.1, on the reverse strand, counting down.
GCAGCGAAACGGAAAATCAGGTTCGTGCGTTCGAGAGATTCTACGGTCTTAACCCCGACGGGGTTGTGGATTTTGCCACATGGACGTCTATTCAGGAGATATACAACAACATTCTCAACGGACTGCCGGAGGGCTACGCAGGGAACACCGCCGCACTCTATCCCGGCTATGTGCTGACGCCGGGGCTTCGCAACAACGATGTTCTGGCATTCCAGACCTATCTTAACCTTATAGGAAAGACCTACCGGGATATCCCCGAAGTACCTGCGACGGGATATTTCGGCTCGGAAACCGAGAACGCCGTCCGTAAGTTTCAGGAGCTGTTCGGGCTGCCTGTCACGGGAGTTGTCGGTGCGCCGACATGGGACGCCGTTTCAAAGGAGTACAACTTTATCCGTTTCGGAACCCAGAGAACCGGATAATTAACGAAAAAACAACGGCAGACATTGAGCATTTCAATGTCTGCCGTTACAGCTTGTCAAAAAACCCCGCCGCAGCGGAATAAAAGTTTTCGGTCCAGCCTTTTTCAAAAGGCT
>CAYRLM010000161.1:0-5604 GCA_964425035.1 uncultured Ruminococcus sp. | reverse complement strand
TTGCCTCGGCAAAGCTGAGGCAAAAAACGGATTTCAAATGCCTGCTTCGCAGGCATAAATTAAAGGGAGGGCATTCTGCCCTCCCTTTTATTATTGACAAATTGCGGATATTACAGTGCTTTATTAATTGCGCTGATGTCGTTGTTTACGTTCTTTGTGCAGGTGCCTACTTCCTTCTTGAAGCCGGACAGGTCGTTGTAGCCTGCCTGTGTGAATGCGCCCAGAAGCTCGTCAAGGTGCGAGGAAGCGCCGGAAAGCGAGCTCTTTGCGCTGCTGTAAGCGGAGGGAACGCCGGAGCTGAGTACGCTGTAATAGTTCGTGACTACCTGCGCATAACCTGCCGCCTTGAGAATTGCGGAGGTCTTGGTGTTGTAAATGGTAGCCATTACTTCGTCGTCGTACTTGCTGCTCTTGAGATTTTCAACTGCGCTCTGTACGGCAGAGAACTGCGTCACCGCATTTGAAGCCGCAGAGGAAGCGTCTGTCATGATATCCGCATATGTGCGGGATTTGTCGGCGTCTGTCTGGTTCTTGGTCTGCAGCTTGGAATAATTGAAGCTGTTCTTTACCGCACTGTTGTAAGCGTCCCACTTGGTGGTTTCCTTTGAGGAATATGTATCTGTTCCGTCCTTGGACGTGGTGACATATGTGTAATAATCGGTATACAGGTCGTACAGCTTCTCCAGCGAGGAATATGCGGAAGAAAGCTCGCTCGAACTCGGCTTTGCGCTCTTGAGCTGATTTGCGGCAGCGGTTTTCCCGGAGGAAAGCGCACTGGTCATGCCGCTCGTATAGAATGTTCTGGATTTGCCGTTCTCCAGCGCAAATTCAGTAGCCTGTGCATAGACATGCAGCTTTCCTACCTCGGCGGAGATAGCTTCAAATGCGTCCATCATCTTTTCGCGCTGCTTATCCTCGCTCGATACGGTGGCAGAGGGCTTGCTTGCCGCTTGAGCGGCGGTGGTTGCGGCAGGCTTTGCGGTGGTAACGGGCTTGGTTGTTGCAGTGACCGAACTTGCTGTTGCAGCGGCAGGCTTTGCGGTGGCTGTCGTTGCGGCGGACGATACGGGCTTGACGGTTGTCGCCGACGTATTTGCGGGGGAAGTCGAAGCCGTAACGCCGTTAGCGCTTGTACCCGAAACGGCTGTTGCTGAGGTCTGTCCGGCGGTAACTGCCGGAGCGGTAGCCCGTGAAGCTTCCTGCTCATCGGGAACGCTGCTCTCATCTGGCTGCGAAACATCGCCCGACTGTTCGGGAACATCGGCTATAACGGGATCTGTATCGGTCTGACTGTTTTCCGCAGGCTCGGTAGCGGGTTCCGCTGCGTTCGTTTCGGTGTCAACCGGCTCGCTGCTGTCTGTGGCGGCGGTACTCGCAGCTGTTGCCGCAGAATTGTTGGAGGACTGTACCAGCTGGCTGCCGCTCTTCGGTATGGAAGTGGTTACAACCAACGCAATTACCGCAACAACGACAACCGCCGCACCGATAACAGCCGGTATAGGCAGTACGCCGAACAGCTTGAACGAGGACTTCTGCTCGCTGCCGCTGTTTGTGGAAACCGGGTGCTTCATGGGCTTCTGGTTCCACTTGTTGGGAGAGCCGCAGTTCTTGCAGACGGCTTCATTCTCGTACATATCCTGACCGCAGTTGCGGCAGTATACGAGCTTGCCCAAATCAACGCCCTCGTCCTCCGACTTCTCGCCGGAGCTTTCGGGTGCGGGCGCAGAATAAACAGGCGCTTCAACCTCGGGTTCTGCATAAACGGGTGTTTCCGCAACAGGCTCTGTATAAGCGGGAGTTTCAACCTCCGGTTCTGTATAAACAGGCGTTTCCGCAACAGGCTCTGTATAAGCGGGAGTTTCAACCTCCGGCTCTGCATAAACGGGTGTTTCCGCAACAGGCTCTGTATAAGCGGGAGTTTCAACCTCGGGTTCTGTATAAACAGGCGTTTCAGCAACAGGTTCTGCATAAACAGGAGTTTCCGCAACAGGCTCTGTATAAACGGGGGTTTCAACCTCGGGTTCTGTGTAAACGGGGGTTTCCGCAACAGACTCTGCATAAACGGGAGTTTCAACCTCGGGTTCTGCATAAACAGGTGTTTCAGCAACAGGCTCTGCATAAACGGGTGTTTCAACCTCGGGCTCTGCATAAACAGGTGTTTCCGCCACAGGCTCTGTGTAAACGGGGGTTTCAACCTCGGGTTCTGGTTCTGCATAAACAGGCGCTTCCGCAACAGGCTCTGTGTAAACAGGCGCTTCAACCTCGGGTTCTGTATAAACAGGTGTTTCAGCAACAGGCTCTGCATAAACAGGTGTTTCCGCAACAGGCTCTGCCGCTGCAATAACATCAATATTTATATCATCAAGATGATGCTCAAGCTCCATGGGGACATCGGGTTCTTCCATCTCGCCGCCGCTGACCACAGGCAGACCGCTCTCCGAAAGGAACTGCGTTTCGGGCATTCCGGCTTCCATCGAGAAATTGTCCACATGGCGAGTGAAAGGCTCGCTCTCAAACTCGGAAACCTCCTGAACGGGCGCCGGGGCAGGCTCCGGCTCGGGCTGATGAACGGGAGCGCTTATCGCAGGCATATTGCTTGAGGTGGAGTTGAGATTTGCAAACTGTCGGTTCAGCGCTTCAATCTCGCTGTTGAGATTTCCGCCGCCCAAGCCGCCTATCCCGTCCTCCTGAAATCCTGCGTCAGCTGCGTCGTTATTGTATGAAATACTGCCGCCCAAGCCGCTGTTGTTGACGAAATTGTCGATTTGAGCAAGGTCGTTGTCGGATATGCCGCCGAAATCGCCGCCAAGCGGGTCGGAATTGACCAGCGGAACGCCGCCGTTAGCCTCGCCGTTCCCCGACAGGGGCATTCCGCACTTCTCGCAGCGGCTGGTGGATTTCTGCATTCTCATGCCGCAGGTCGGGCAGTAGACAAGCGTTCCCTCATCTCTGCCAATCGGCTGAATGCCGGGCATCTCTGCGCCCTGCTGCGCTTCGGGCTGCCGAGCTTCCTGCGCCTGTTCCTGCTCCTGCTCCTGCTGTTCATCTTCCTCAGGCGGTACAGGCGTTCCGCATTCGATGCAGAACTGGTATCCTCGTATCAGCTTCTTGCCGCAGTTTTCACAAAACATTATTTAAGCCTCCCAATGGTTTTCTTTCTGTAATCTGTCAGAACGAAAACAGTATCATGCAATTTAAGTATACTATATCATATAAAAAAAGTCAACGTAATATCATCAAAATTGGTAAAATAAAATAATACCGACAAGGGCTTTTTGTGCATATTCCTGTTAAAAAAACCACCGGCGCCGTTCGGCGGCTTCCGATGGTTTTCATGATATTACATATACTGTAATCGCAGCGCTTTTATGACTTCGGCAGGCATAAGCCCTGCGCGGCTTTACGGTCACAATATCGCCGAAAAATACAGCGCCGCAAACACTCCCGCCGCCATCGCCATAACTCCGGCAGCGATAAGGCACATCGCCAAATGCGCCCCTGTGTAGTATTTCACGGGCTTCTCCTCTTTTGCGGTATTTTCGGTCAGAGGAACCTCGGCGCTCCAAACGGACTTTGCGGCTTCCGTCGGCGCAGGTATATCCTCCGGCTGTTCCGCAGCGGTATAGGACTGCTCCTGCGCAGCGGCAGCTTCCTGCGCCGTGAATTCCTGCTCCCGTGAGTTTGCGGCGGAGCTTTCCTCCTCTGCCGGTGCGCCCGCAGGCTGCATGACCGGGGCTTCCGACGGCTCAAGGCTGTCAAGCTGTGCGCCGCACCATGTGCAGAACGCACTGTCATCGTTTATTTTCTTTCCGCACTTATTGCAAAACATATCGTAATTCCTTTCTGTGTTCTATCAGTGTATTGCTATATTTCTCATGTAGTCGAACAGATACTGCTGCGCTATGCCCTCTATTCCCTTGGCACATTCCGGCAGCCCTTCGGGATAATACTGCGCCATAATGCGCTTCACCCACACGTCTTTCGGGAATGCGTCCGTCTTGTGGTAAGCGAACAGCAGCACGCAGTCCGCAACCTTATCGCCTACTCCGACAATCCGCTTGAGCCTTTCCCGTGCCTGTTCGAGCGGGAGCGCATACAGCCCGTCAAGCTCCACCTCACCGGAATTGACCTTGTACACGGCGTCGCAGATGTATCTTGCCCTGAATCCCGCCCTCAGCGGCGCAAGCTCCTCCGCAGAAAGCCCGGAAAGCTGCTGCGCCGTCGGGAACGCAAAGCCCCCGTCCACCCTGCTACCGAAGTTCTCGCACAGTCTGGCGATAATCCCGGATATTCTCGGAATATTGTTGTTCTGGCTGATAATGAAGCTTATCAGCGTTTCAAACGGCTCCTGCCTCAATATGCGTATTCCCTGCGAAGCCTCGCATGCGGTTTTCAGCGTTGGGTCGGCGGAAAGCGTCCCGATATAGCCTGCGTAATCCGTCCCAAGGTCGAAATAATTCTCCCAGAACGGTATATCCTGCGGCTGTATGCCGTGCAGCGTGACATTATCTCCCTGCTGCGACAGGGTAAGACATTTTCCGCCGGCAATACCCGTGAAGCCGCCGCTGCCGTTGTCGCTCCAGCGGAAGCACTGACCGCACAGAAACGTCCGCCGAATATCAAAATTTGCATTATGTATAACGTGATCCATAAAAATTTTCGTAAACCCCTTGATTATTTGTCTTAATTATAATACAATAAGAGTAGAATTTCAAGTGTATGCGCTGTTTTTTCAGCGACTTTTCACCATTTTTACGCAAAGAGAAAGGATTACCAATGAGAGAGAGCATACTGACGATACCGATAAACGAAGTGTTCGAGCCGAGAGAGGGCTGCCCTATCTGCGCAATGCGCAACACCGTGGAGCAGCACATCAGCGAATACATAATGGGCGCTGCGATGATGGAGCCTGACGTGCGCATGGAAACCAACCGTCTGGGCTTCTGCCACACCCACTTCAACAGTCTGCTGAAGCAGAACAACCGCCTTTCGCTGGGGCTTATGCTGAACACCTATCTCAGCACGCTTCGGGGGCAGATATTTGAGAACAAGAACATATTCTTCACCAAGGGCGCAAAGGCGAAGAAATGCAGCGATATAGAGAACACCTGCTATGTATGCAGCAAGGTGGACTGGGGCGTTGATCACATGCTGGAAACGGTTTTCACGATGTTCAGAGATGACGGGAAATTCCGTGCGCTGTATTCGTCGCAGAAATACATCTGCATTCCGCACTATAATCTTTTGATGTCAAACGTCCAGTCAAAGCTTGCAAAGCCCGACCAGAAAGCCTTTATAGAAGCCACAGACAAGCTTGTCGAGAACTACATCAAGGAGCTTAACAGCGATGTCAACGACTTCTGCAACAGCTTCGACTACCGCAATGCCGGCAAGCTTCACAGCGAGGAAATGGAGCATGTCAGAAGCTCCATAGAGCGCTCCGTTGAATTCCTTACATCGAGGAAGCCGGATGTGAAGTAAAAACCGTCGAAAAAGCCCCGTTGGGGCTTTTCCGCCGAACATCCGCACTTCGCGCACTCACCGTCGGCTTTGCCGCCGGTTCGCACACTTGCTGGGATAGAAGTGTTTTTTGCCTCGGCAGAG
>CAYRLM010000160.1:0-5614 GCA_964425035.1 uncultured Ruminococcus sp. | reverse complement strand
TGATGAAGCAGGAACACTAATAACAAGCTGGTGCGGCAGATTGCTCTGCCGCATTTTTTATATTTTTTGCATTTATGTCGTTGACAACATAAGCAACATGTGATAAAATAATAATATGTACTGTTTGATATAATAAGCAGGGAATATATACCAAAGAAGGGTGATCTCTTAATGAAGCTTAGCGGTTCAGATATAATCGTGGAATGCTTACTGGAACAGGGCGCAGATACCATTTTCGGCTATCCGGGCGGAGCTGTTCTCAATATTTACGACAGCCTGTACAAATACAGCGACAGGATAAAGCATGTCATTACCTGCCATGAGCAGGGCGCATGTCATGCTGCCGACGGCTATGCACGCTCTACCGGCAAAACAGGTGTTGTGCTTGCTACCTCGGGTCCGGGCGCAACCAACCTTGTAACAGGCATTGCCACCGCATACATGGACTCCGTTCCGCTTGTGGCAGTTACAGGAAACGTATCATGCGGTCTGCTGGGTCTGGACTCGTTTCAGGAGGTGGACATTACCGGCATAACCATGCCTATAACCAAGCATAATTTTATCGTAAAGTCTGTGGAGGAGCTTGCGGATACGATACGTCTGGCTTTCAGGATAGCAAACACCGGCAGAAAAGGCCCGGTGCTGGTTGACGTCCCCAAGGACATAACACAGGCTGTGACCGAATATATTCCTCTCCCCGCGCAGCAGCCCGAAAAGAACGCTCCCCTCTCCGAGGACGAGATAAACGAAGCGGTGCAGCTTATCGCAAACGCCAAAAAGCCCTACATTTACGCCGGAGGCGGTGTTATCTCCTCGGGCGCTTCCGAGGAACTCAAGAAGCTGGCGGAACTTGCGGACGCTCCGGTGTCCTGTTCGCTCATGGGACAGGGAGCTTATGACGAAACCGACCGCCGCTACATAGGAATGTTGGGTATGCACGGTACCGTAAAGGCGGCTTATGCGCTGAACAACTGCGACCTGTTCATAGGTATCGGCACACGCTTTTCCGACCGTGTTACGGGGGACACCTCCGTATTCGGAAAGCAGGCGAAGATAATACATATCGATATAGACCCTGCCGAGTTCAACAAAAACGTTGATGTAACTGCTACCGTGACCGGAGATGTCAGGGAGGTTCTGACAGCCATAAACGAAAGAATTTCCCGTCAGTCCCACCCGGAGTGGTGCTCCGAGATACTTGACAGAGATTTCGGCGAGCCTGTTCAGCAGGGTACGGCGGAGCTTCCGGTAACTCCCGAGGCTGTTATTGAGGAACTTGACCGCCGAACCAACGGCGAGGCTATAATCACCACAGAAGTAGGTCAGACGCAGATGTGGGCTGCTCAATACTACAAGTGCAGATACCCTCGCAGCTTCATTTCCTCCGGCGGACTCGGCACAATGGGCTTCGGTCTGGGAGCTGCTATCGGCGCAAAGACAGGAAACCCCGGCAAAACCGTTGTGAACATGGCAGGCGACGGCTCCTTTGCCATGAACCTAAACGAGCTTATCACCGCCTCCGCACACAGCATAAATATTGTCGAAGTTGTTGTAAACAATAATGTACTCGGCATGGTTCGCCAGTGGCAGCGCCTGTTTTACAGCAAGCACTTCTCCGAAACAACGCTGGACACACGTCATATCGACTATGTAAAGCTCGGCGAAGCCTTCGGCATAAAAACCTTTGTCATTGAAAAAACAGAGGATATAGCTCCCGTTATCGGAGAAGCCCTGGAGATATCAAAATCAGCCCCGGTAATGATCGAGGTACGCATTGACAGAGATATCAATGTGCTTCCGATGATACCTGCCGGAAAACCGGTTGTAAATCCCATAACAAAAATCGATCTGGAGGCGTGAACATGCAGGAATATGTATTATCGGTAAAGGTTGCAAATAACGAGGGCGTACTTCTGCGTGTTTCCAGCCTTTTCAGCAGACGCTGCTTCAATATCAAGAGCCTTAATGCGGCTGAAACAGAGATCCCTGAAATATCAAGGCTTACCATTGTGGTAGCCGGCGACCTGAGAGTGTTGGAGCAGATAAAGAACCAGCTCATGAAGCTGCACGACGTTAAAGAGGTAAAGATACTGACCGACGCTGTATGCCGTGAGCATGTTATAGTCCGCGCGGGACATTCGGTGGAGGACAGACGCGGCATCGTGGAAGTGGCTAACCTGTTCCGCGCAAAGTCGGTGGATATCGCCGAAAACAGCATAATGCTTGAGCTTACCGGCAAGCCTGAGAAGATTGACAGCTTCATCAGTCTGCTGAAGCCGTTCGGCATAGTAAAAATGGTAAGAAGCGGAATTTCCGCCTTGGAGAGGGACTGACGCAGTTAAAGCAACATGGAGGGCTTTGTAAGGCGGTGGCTTCAATGCTTTCTTCACAGGCAAAACGGCTTCTCACCTCATAGAAATATGCATATGAGCCGCATTTGATAAATCTTTAACAGAAATTTTTCTGTAATTTTCCGGGCACATGACGACGAAAGGCAGGGATCAAGTTGAACATACTTCATCTCAAATATGCCGTGGAAGTGGCAAAGACACGTTCCATAAGCAAAGCGGCAGAGAACCTATATATGGGTCAGCCCAACCTCAGCCGTGCGATAAAGGAACTTGAAGAATCGCTGGGGATCACAATTTTCCGGCGCACCACAAAGGGAATTTCCATAACCCCCGACGGCGAGGAATTTCTTCAATATGCCCGGCAGATAGTTCAGAAAGTCGAAGAGGTAGAGCAGATATACCAGAACGGGCGGCAGAAAAAACAGAGCTTTTCGGTCAGCGTACCACGTGCCAGTTATCTGTGCTTTGCCATGGCCGAATTTTGCCGCTGCATGAAGAAAGACTCCCCCGCCGAGTTCTACTACTGCGAAACAAACCCGATGAACACCATAAACAGCGTTGTACGCGAGGATTTTAATCTCGGAATTGTGCGGTATCAGTCATCGTATGAAAAATATTTCAGCGACCTTTTCAAGGATAAAAAGCTTACAAGCGATACCATAGCTGAATTTTCCTACAAAATGATGATTTCAAAGGACGATCCCCTCGCAAAAAAAGACGAGGTCTGTCTTGAGGATCTTGCGCCATACATTGAAGTGTGTCACACCGACCTGTATGTGCCGTCCGTTCCGGTGATTGACGTGCGCAAATCGGAACTTACGGAATTTGTGGAGCGAAAAATATATGTTTACGAGCGCGGAACGCAGTTTGTTCTGTTGAGTTCCGTGCCGGAAACATTCATGTGGGTGTCCCCTGTTCCACAGCAGCTTCTTGATAATTACGGCCTTGTGCAGCTTAAGGTGAAAGGCGCCGAACGGCTTTATAAGGACGTCCTTATATACCGCAGGGACTATCATCTGAGCGACTACGACCGGGAGTTCATCGCAGCGGTTCACAGGGCAAAACGGAAATATAATGTTGGCTGAAAAATATGTCAATGTGATTTTAATGCCTGTGATTAATTACGGCAAATTTGATATGCTTTTCGCTGATATGGATATATCAATAATACATTTTACAGGAGCAAAATATTGTGTTAAAATATTAACAGGTGCGAAAAAGGTCGGTATTACCATACCTTGACATATGCACTATCATCAAATTAGAAACGGACAGCAATGAAGCTGATCCGTGCAGATATCACACGGTCAGGACGATCTGACGACTGCGCTGTGGAGTTTCCCCATAACCGCCGCCGTTTGCACGCAGCGACTGTTGGTTGATGCATGTATACAAGTTTTAAGGAGAAGATGACTATGAATTACGAAATCGTTGACAGCGTGGAAAAGTTCGAAGTTCTTCTGGCTCGTGTTAGAGAGGCGCAGGCTAAGTTCGCTACCTACACACAGGAGCAGGTTGACAAGATTTTCTTAGCTGCAGCATCCGCTGCTAACAAGCAGAGAATTCCGCTTGCTAAAATGGCGGTTGAGGAAACCGGCATGGGTGTTGTTGAAGATAAGGTTATCAAGAACAACTACGCTGCCGAGCACATCTACAACGCTTACAAGAATGTCAAGACCTGCGGAGTAATCGAGCGGGACGAAGCTTATGGTGTAACAAAGGTGGCTGAGCCTATCGGCGTTGTCGGTGCGGTAATTCCTACAACTAACCCGACTTCCACAGCTATCTTCAAGAGCCTTATCTGCTTAAAGACCAGAAACGGTATCATCATCAGCCCTCACCCCCGTGCAAAGAACAGCACCATCGCTGCCGCAAAGGTCGTGCTTGAGGCGGCAGTAGCTGCCGGCGCACCCGAAGGAATTATCGGCTGGATCGACATTCCTTCTCTCGACCTTACCAACCTCCTGATGAGAGAATCCGATATAATCCTCGCAACAGGCGGCCCCGGCATGGTAAAGGCTGCGTACTCCTCCGGCAAGCCGGCACTCGGCGTCGGCGCAGGCAACACTCCCGCAATCATTGATGAAACAGCCGATATCCTCAAGGCTGTAAGCTCCATCATTCATTCCAAGACTTTTGATAACGGTATGATCTGCGCTTCCGAGCAGTCTGTTATCGTTCACGAGAAGATATACAAGAAGGTTAAGCAGGAATTTGCCGACCGCGGCTGCTACTTCCTCAAGGGCGATGAGATTGACAAGGTTCGCAAGACCATTATCATCAACGGCGCGCTTAACGCTAAGATTGTAGGTCAGTCCGCATTCAAGATTGCGGAGTTGTCCGGCGTTAAGGTTCCCGAGTCCGCTAAGATCCTTATCGGCGAGGTAGAGAGCGTTGATATCTCCGAGGAATTTGCTCACGAGAAGCTCTCCCCTGTTCTCGCCATGTACAAGGCAAAGGATTTTGAGGACGCATTGTCCAAGGCTGAACACCTGATTGCCGATGGCGGATACGGTCACACATCTTCACTCTATATCAACGAGATCACCGAGCGTGAGAAGATCGCCGAGTTCTCTGAGAGAATGAAAACCTGCCGTATGCTCATCAATACTCCTTCTTCGCACGGCGGTATCGGTGACCTTTACAACTTTAAGCTTTCCCCCTCTCTCACACTGGGCTGCGGCTCATGGGGCGGCAACTCCGTATCCGAGAACGTTGGTGTTAAGCACCTCATCAATATCAAGACGCTGGCTGAGAGGAGAGAGAACATGCTGTGGTTCCGTGCACCTGAGAAGGTTTATATCAAGAAGGGCTGCCTCCCTGTTGCTCTCAAGGAGCTCAAGGACGTTATGGGCAAGAAGAGAGTATTCATCGTAACCGACTCCTTCCTGTACAAGAGCGGCTTTACGAAGACCATCACTGACAGACTTGACGAGATGGGCATTATCCACACCACCTTCTCCGATGTTGAACCCGATCCTTCTCTCGCTTCCGCTCAGGCAGGCGCCGAGGCTATGCGCAAGTTCGAGCCTGACTGCATTATCGCTGTCGGCGGCGGTTCCGCAATGGACGCAGGTAAGATCATGTGGGTACTCTATGAGCATCCCGAGGCTGACTTCATGGATATGGCAATGCGCTTCATTGATATCCGCAAGAGAGTTTACACTTTCCCGAACATGGGCGAGAAGGCTTATTTCATCGCTGTTCCTACCTCTGCCGGTACCGGTTCCGAGGTTACTCCGTTCGCAGTTATCACCGACCAG
>CAYRLM010000159.1:0-5669 GCA_964425035.1 uncultured Ruminococcus sp. | reverse complement strand
TTTGCCTCGGTCAGGTCGACGCAGTCACCTTTAAGCTGAGGCAAAAAACGGATTTTAATAGCCTGCTTCGCAGGCACAACAAATTTTTTCGACAGACTAAGGAGGGCTAAACGCCCTCCCTTTGTTATTTTTCGATATTTCTTCGGTTATTATATCTGAACATAATGAATGCGGCTGCGATTATAATAATGTAGCCCACAAAGCTCAGAACATCGGGTATCTGCCCGAATACCAAGAAGCCAAGCACCGCAGCGAAAATGATCTGCGAATAATCGTAGATAGAAACTTCCTTTGCCGGGGCGTAGGAATATGCGGCGGTAATGCAGAACTGAGCAATTGCGGCGCTCGCCCCCGCACCGACCAGCATAAGCAACTGGTTTAATGACATAGGCTGAAATCCGGCGATGGTGAACGGCAGCGCCGCAAGCGTAGAGAACGCCGAGAAAAAGAATACGATGTAGTATCCCTTTACGCCCTTGCCGGTGGCTCTCCTGACAAAGGTGTAAGCAGCGCCGGCGCACATTCCTCCGCAGAAGCCTGCGGCAGACGCACCGAGGTCTGCGTTTGCGAACGAGGGCTTTATAACGAACAGCGCCCCCGCAAACGCTGTCAGTATTACAGCCCACTGTATCTTGTCCGCACGCTCCTTTAACAGAAATGTTGAAAAAATTATCGCAAAGAACGGCGACATTTTGTTCAGCAGGGAAGCGTCCGAAAGCGGCAGCCTGTCTATTGCGAAGAAGTTGCATACTATTCCCGCATAGCCGAACACCGAGCGCAGCAGAATATCCAACCTTGCGCCTTTCGGCGGAATAACAGAGCAGCGGTTTTTAATCATAGCACCGCTTGCGATGAAAAGCGCAAAGAAATTCCGAAAAAATGTTTTTTGTATGGTGGGAATGTCCCCGGACAGCCGCACAAACATATTCATCAGCGCAAAGAAGAATGCGGAAGCCACCAGAAACAGCACCGCACGGCGCAGTCTTGCGGCGTCAGACATTGTTTTTCCTCTTTTCTGCGGCGTTTATCATTTCGATATATTCGCCCAGCACAGGCTGGAAGTGAATACCGTAGAACCTGCGGTCGGCGGCCTCGGCTGTGTATTCTACCGCACGATAGGTGAATTTTGTCGCTATCTCCAGCGCAGAGGGGTAGTCCGCGCCTCTCAGTACCGCTCCCAGCAGGGCTGACGCAAATACGTCCCCGGTGCCGGAGCATGCAACGTCCTTTTTGGGAGTAAGGCACTCCGTGAACTCCCCGTTGAAGCAGCCTACCGCACCCAACTGTCCTTTTTCGGAGAAGCCCGTGATGACGGCGAATTTTACCCCCATATCGCAAAGCTCCAGCAGCATTTCCTTAGTTTCGTGCAGAGTGGGGCAGGGGTCAAAGCACCTGCCTGTCAGCAGACATGCCTCCGTGATATTCGGGGTGATAATGTCGGCGCCGGAAATGAAGCGGCGCATTCTCGCAGGGTATTCATCGCTTAGGGCTGCGTACAGCTTGCCGTTGTCGCCCATTACCGGGTCTATGAACAGCGGCGCTCCGGGCTTGCGGAACTGACGGATAAACTCCTCAATGTGATCCGTCTGTTCAACGGAAGCGATATATCCGGTGTAGATTCCGTCAAAATCAATATGCTCTTTTTTCAGCTGTGCGCCGATAGGGGCAAGTTGGTCGGTAAGGTCAATGCTGTAAAAGGTCGGGAAGCCGGTGTGGTTGGAAAGCAGAGCCGTGGGTATTCCGCAGCACTCCACGCCCGCCGCCGACAGCACGGGTATTGCGGCGGTCAGCGAGCAGTTTCCCACACAGGAAAAATCCTGTATCGTTACAATTCTCTTCATAGATTTAGTTGCTTTTGTCCTTCTGCGGGAGCCAGCGGCACAGTTCGGCGGTGAGCGCAGGTATTTCAAGCGGCTTGGAAACGTGTCCGTTCATGCCGTGCTCCCTTGATTTTTTGATATCCTCTATAAATGCGTTGGATGTCATGGCGATAATGGGTATCGTCTTAGCGTCGCTGCGGTCGAGGGAGCGTATCTTATCCGAAGCCTGATATCCGTCAAGGTTCGGCATCTGGATATCCATGAAAATAAGGCTGTAATACCCCTCGGGCGATTCGCCGAACATTTTCACAGCCTCCGCACCGTCGGCGGCAACATCGGTGATGATGTCCGCCTCCGCCAGAAATTCCGACGCTATCTCCGCATTGAATTCAAGATCCTCCGCCAGCAGCACCCTTACGCCGCCGAAATCGAAGTCTGACATGCGTACCTTACGCTTTCTGCTCTGGGCGCTTGCGCCGAAATGCTCCGCCGTACCCTCGCTCTTTTTCAGGCAGACGGTTATGTCGAACTGCGAACCCTTTCCGGGTTCGCTCTTGACGGCGATGTCGCCGTTCATCATTCTTGCGATGTTCAGCGATATCGGCATACCAAGCCCCGTTCCCTGAATACCGCTGATACGGTGGTCGTCAGCCCTGACAAACGGGTCAAAGATATGCTCCTTGAACTCCGGCTTCATGCCGATGCCGTTGTCGGAAACCGAGAAAAGATACCGACAAATGCCCTGATGATCGGGTTCAAGCTCGCGGGCGCGGAATTCTATCCTGCCGCCGTCAGGGGTGTATTTTACGGCGTTCCCGAGAATGTTCATAAGCAGCTGGCGAAGCTTTGTCTGATCTCCCGTGACGGCGGTATTGATGTCGCCTATAACAATCTCGACGGTGTGATGCTTTTTGTCTGCCAGCGGTTTTATCATGTGGAAAGTTTCGTCAAGGAACACTTTTAGGTCGAACGGATCGTTTGACAGCACCATTTTGCCGCTTTCTATGGCGGACAGGTCAAGCACGTTGTTTATTATCTCAAGCAAATGCTTTCCCGAGGCTTCTATCTTTTCAAGGCAGTCGGTAACTCTCGCCCTGTCGTCAATATGTCCCTGCGCTATGGCGGACATTCCCAGAATGGAATTAAGCGGCGTGCGGATATCATGGCTCATCTGGCTCATGAAAAGCGTTTTGGCGGAGTTGGCGTGCTGCGCCTGATCGAAGGCGTCGCGAAGCGCCTGTTCAACCTGCGTTGCTTTGTCGTGTTCATCGGTGATATTGCGGACGTAGGTTATTCCCCACAGCTCACCTGTTTCAAGGTCTTGCGTCAGGATTACCGCCTCGCGGAAATATCCCCTGCGGTTTCCGATGCATATCTCGTATTCCGTGTCAAAGCTGCGGCGGTGGCTGTTGAACATATCTGCCAGCGTTTTTGTGCAGAAGGTTCTTGCGAAAACCTCGGCGGCGGTTTTGTCTGTGAACAGCTCTTTCTTGCGGCGAATGTATTCGTCATAGGAGCATGGCAGCGACAGCCCCATCTGCGGCAGCAGCGGCAGCACGTCGGACTGTTCGATTATCTCATCGTATATAGTGTCGCGGTTGATGTTGAACGTGTATACGGCGATGGCGTTGGAAAGTATCGCCTGCCTGTACTGGGTTTCCGAGCGAAGCGCACGCTCCAGCCGCTGCTGATAGCGCAGCTCCTTTAGCTTCTCCGCCGTGATGGACTGTACGGTGAGGATTACCATCAGCGGCTCTCCGTTTTCGTCATGCGCAGATACGAACGCCTGAAAGCGCAGCCATTCGGACTGACCGTTAAAGCGGTGGCAGGTTTCGCACTCGATGAGCTTCTCGCCGGAGGAAAAGCGCTGCTTCATGTTTTCGATGTCAAAATTATACAGGATTGCATTCCTGTCGTTTTCGCTGCATTCAAAGCTGTCCGAGAAGCGGTGCAGCGATTCCGTGAAATCGCCTATAATGTCGAAATTCTCGGCGAAAAGCCCGTCCCTGTCGGTGGTGGAATAGAAGCTTCCGTTGCGGAGATTGATGAGGTCAAGTATCTGATAAGGCACCGCCAGCCCGTTTATGAGCTGGTTGCGAAGCTCCTCCAGATACATTGCACGGTTGTCTGCGGCGATGCGCCTTGCAACGATGAAAGATGTGTATTTCCCGATGAGAGGGCGCTTGAATTTCACGCACCTGAAATTAATCCAGACGAAATCGCCCCGATTATTTACGCGAAATTCTCCCCTTGCCTCGTCGGTAACGGCAAAGCTGTCAATGAGCTTTGAGGGGAGAGTTATATCCGCAAACCGCATACGCTCGTCGGGGTGTATACGGCTTATCATGGAGCGGCGCCACTCCTTGTAGCTGCTTTCGCTGCCGGCGGCGGTGCTTGTGTTGAAGGTATCGTTGAGGATAAAAAGCCTGTCTGTTTCAATATCCGCAAGCGCACAGTAGCTGAAGCTGTCCATCAGCCTGTCCGAAAAAGAGCGGGTCAGCAGCTGTATATCCGGGTCGTAGCGGTTAAGCTGCGTTCCGTTTGCGGGGATACACCTGAACATTCCGTAGATCACGGTTATCCCGTTTTCGTTGGAGGCGAGCATTCCGGTGCTGTATGCCGTGAACATTCCCCGTGTTTTGTGCCGCCAGCGGTACTTTGCCTCCGCCTTTATTCCGTGGAGCGTACTCTGTATCGCCTCGGTTATGGTAGAGGTATCGTCCGGGTGAACGCATTCCAGCCAGCGGCGATAATTGTCCTCCGGGTCGGAATTGTCCTCTATTTCCATGATTCTGAGAAAATCATCATCAAAGAAAAGCTGGTGCGGACTTCCGCCTCTTATCACCATTTTGAAAGTGCCGGACAAAATGTTATCCACAGTATATCCCTCCTTTTCAGCCGCCGCAAGGCGCTTCTTTATTTATATTCCGAATTTTCCGCATTTACATTCCGCGGGCGGTTTGCCGCCGCCCGTGAATTTTTAATCCCTGCTGTAAAGATCTCTTGTGTAAACCTTTTCCCTTACGTCCTCAAGCTCGCTGCTCATGCGGTTTGCAACAATCGTGTCCGAGCGCCGCTTGAACTCTGCGAAATCACCGCAAACCTCATATTCAAAGAATTTCTGACCGGGCTTGAGCGTCGGCTCGTAGATGATGACGTTTATGCCTTTGCCGCTCAGCCGCTTCATTATGCCCTGAATAGAGCTTTGCCTGAAGTTGTCGGAGTTGGATTTCATCGTCAGCCGATAAACGCCCACTGTATGGGGATTCATTGAGGCTATGCGGTCTGCGATGTAATCCTTTCTGGTCTTGTTTGCCGCAACGATAGCGCCGATTATGTCGTTAGGCACGTCCGCATAGTTGGCGAGCAGCTGCTTTGTGTCTTTCGGCAGGCAATATCCGCCGTACCCGAAGCTTGGGTTGTTGTAGTGAGAGCCTATTCTCGGGTCAAGTCCCACTCCGTCAATTATCTGCCGTGCGTTCAGCCCTTTCATCTCGGCATAGGTGTCAAGTTCGTTGAAATAAGCCACACGCAGCGCAAGGTAGGTGTTGCTGAACAGCTTGACAGCCTCCGCTTCCGTGGGATTGAGGCGGAGCGTGGGGATATCCTGCTTTATTGCGCCCTGCTTGAGAAGCCCGGCGAAAATATCCGCACGCTGTACAGAATCCTCCCATTCCTGCGGTGCGCCGACTATTATCCTTGACGGATAGAGATTATCGTAAAGCGCCTGACCCTCACGGAGAAATTCCGGCGAGAATATTATGCGGTGAGCGCTTTCCGGGAGCTTTCGGTGAAGCCCGGTAGTGAAGCCGACAGGCACGGTGGATTTTACAACGATTGTGCAGCCGT
>CAYRLM010000158.1:0-5673 GCA_964425035.1 uncultured Ruminococcus sp. | reverse complement strand
AGCTTTTTTTCTGTGCGTTTTCCATTGCCTGTGTTTTCTCCGTTCGCTGATAATAATAGATGATACAATTGTCCGATATGCACGGAGCAAATCGAAGATTTGCGAATGTGCAAGGACTTTTAAACTATAATAAACGCTTTGCGTTTATTATATCATATATCAAAAAAAAATACAAGAAGAACTTGAACTGTTTTTGAATTTGTGATACAATATAGAGTGAAATTCTGATGAAAAACACATTTTAACGAGGAACCCCGATGAAATATATCAAAATAGGCGGAACGCAAATAGAGCAGACCGCCGCACTTGCGCCCATGGCAAGCGTTGCCGACCGTGCCTACCGCATTATGGCGAAGGAATACGGCGCAGCCTACGTTGTCGGCGAAATGGCAAGCTGCAAGGGCTTGTGCTACAATGACAGGAAAACCGCCGAGCTGCTTTCGGTCACTCCCGCAGAACGCCCTATGGCGGTGCAGCTTTTCGGCTGTGAGCCTGAGTTCGTGAGCGGAGCGGTGAAGATTGCGGAGCGGTTCAGCCCGGATATTATCGACATAAATTCAGGCTGCCCCATGCCGAAGATAGTTTCGGGAGGAGCGGGCAGTGCGCTGATGAAAAACCCGGAGCTGTTCGGCAGAGTAGTACATGCGGCGGTTCTGGCGGCGTCTGTGCCTGTCACCGTGAAGATACGCTCCGGCTGGGACGAGGGCAGCATAAACGCCGTGGAAATTGCAAAGATAGCCGAGGAAAACGGTGCTGCCGCAGTCACCGTACACGGGCGGACAAAGACCCAGCTTTATTCGGGAAAGGCAGACTGGGATATTATCCGTGCCGTAAAACAGGCGGTGAATATCCCCGTTATAGGGAACGGCGACGTGACCACCCCCGAATTGTGCCGCGAAATGTACGAATATACCGGCTGCGACCTTGTGATGATAGGCAGGGGAAGCTACGGCAGACCGTGGCTCTTTCGTCAGATAAGGGAGTATCTCGAAACGGGCAGCTATACCCCCGACCCTGATCCCGAGCAGCGTCTTGAGGTCATGCGGCGGCATATCCGGCTGATAGTTGAGGACAAGGGTGAGCGTGTGGGCATGAAGGAAGCCCGCAGACCTGCCTCGTGGTATCTTAAAGGAATGAAAGGTGCGGCGCACTTCCGTGACCTTTGCAGTGAGCTGACAACGCTCGGTCAGCTTGAACATCTTATCGAAAAAATAAACAAAGAACAAGGAGATTAACAGAATGAAACTATGTGAAGAAAAAATACCGCCGCTGCTGGTATTTCAGGAGATAACCGAAAAAAACAAGCTTTTTGCGGACGGTCTGAATTGGCTGAACTCGGAGCTGCCCGAGGAGCAGAGATTAAAGGGCTATGCCAATATCTGCTCCGAGCTGCTTATGACCGGTCAGACGCTTGGGGAATACCTTACGGACGCCGTTGTTTATTCAAAATCGCCGCTTTTCGCAAAAATGGTAAAGCAGCCGACCGAGCAGCGCATAAAAGCGCTTTCCTACGATATTTCGCTGATAAAAAGGGTGGTAAAGGAATATAACGCCGCGTCTGTCAAGAATGCACTCGCTGCGCTGCCGGGTGCGACGGCGGACTACGCTTCACTGCCCGATTACGACAGCGGAAAGTTCACGCTGACCGCCGACCGCCTGTTAAAGCGTGCGCAGAAATACGGCACGGGAGAATATGCGAAATACAGGGCTTTTACCTTTAAGGACAGGCGGCTTGTCCCGGTGGACGTTATCGACCCTATCCGCCTTACGGATTTGAAAAATTACGAGCTTCAGCGAAATCAGGTCATCGAGAACACAATGGCGTTTCTGAACGGACTGCCCGCGCAGAACGTCCTGCTGTACGGCGACAGGGGCTGCGGCAAATCCTCCACGATAAAGGCTATTCTCAACGAATATGAGGAGCTTCGTATGGTGGAGCTTCCGAAATCCGAGATAAACGGTCTGCCGGAGCTTTTCGGAATGCTTAAAGATATTCCGCTGCACTTTATCGTTACGATAGACGACCTTACATTTTCCGAGAACGATGAACGCTTCGGCGTGTTAAAGGCGGCACTTGACGGCAGCCTTACCGCACGTCCCGACAATGTGCTCATATATTCCACCACCAACCGCCGCAAGCTGATAAAGGAAAGCAACGGCGACCGCTCCGTTGACGATATCGGCAGGAGCGACGCAGTGGACGAGAGTATGTCGCTGGCGGATCGTTTCGGCTTGTTCATTACCTTTACCCAGCCCAACCGAGAAATATTCTTCGACATTGTAAGAAAGCTCGCCGAGGACAGGGAGATAGATATAGACAACAGCGAGCTTACCCAGACTGCGGAGCGCTTTGCATTGAAACGGGGCGGTCGTTCTCCGAGAATTGCACGGCAGTTCGTGGACTGGCTCAGCTCAAGAATAGAGCTTGGATTGGATTATTGACATGAAAAAGATAATTTCGGCACTTGGCATTATTCTTGCGGCAGCTTCACTGACGGGCTGCGGCGGCAGCACCTCATCCGTTCCCACCGAGATAATCGTTCGGGACGGAGAGGCTTCGCAGACTGACGGCTCTGTTTTCCCTGTGAAGCTGAAAGACGGAACGATAATCGAACAGCCTCCCGAAAGCGCTGCAAGCCTTTCCCCCGCCGTAACCGAAATACTGGCGGAACTGGGCTTTGCCGACAGACTGTGCGCTGTCAGCCGATACTGCGACTATCCGGAGAACATAAACGCACAAGCAGCCGGCAGCAGCGAAAATCCCGACATAGATACGCTGACAGAGCTGTCGCCGGACGTACTTTTCACGCTCACTCCGCTCAGCGTGCGCGAGGCGTATTCACTGGAAAGCGCCGGGATTACCGTGGTGGAACTGACAGCCCCCGAAAGCGTGAGCGGCTATGGTGAATTATACGGAACAATCGCCGCCGTATTTGAGGGCGAAGAAGCCGGGACAGCCGCCGCGCAAAAGGCGGAGCAGTCCCTGAGCGATGCCGCCGCGGGATTAAGTCTTGGCAGCTTTGTTTATGTGACACCAAAGCTCACCGCCGCCGGGAGCGACACTTTTGAGGACGCAGTGCTTTCCCTGTGTGCAGAGAACGTATGTACCGCAGAGGGCTACACCTCTTCGCCGGAGGATATTGCGCAGACGCCGCAATACATTATTGCCGCCGATTCCCTGTCGGAAGCGGATATAACCGGCAGCGGACTTTTCGGGGATACGGCAGATGACGCAATGATAATTTTTGTGCCGTCGGAACGCTTTGAGCGCCCATCGGCGAGAATATCCGATATATTTTCCGCAATCACCGCCGCTGTCGCAGACACGGAGCAAACAGTTGAATAATTGTAAAGAGGCTGCGGACAACAGCCTCTTTCGCATTGAATTGGCGTCAATATCACATTGGCGTAATGGTATATCCGCTGCTTTTCCAGTAATCTATTACACGCCCCAGAATCGAAGCGTTGGTTTCGGAAACGGCATGAAGCAGATATATCGCACCGTTGTGGGTCTTTGAGGTGATTTTCAGATATGCCTGTTCCGGGTCGGGCTGGCTGTTTACGTCCCAGTCAGGGTAAGCAAAGCTCCACAGTACCGTGGTGTAGCCAAGCTCCTTTGCGCAGGTCAGAACCCGCTGTGAAAATTCTCCCATGGGCGGCCGCATTACATACATCTCATAGCCGAATTTCTCTCGGACATATTCGTGCAGCAGGGATATTTCCGACCACAGCTCGTCCGAGGTGCATTCCGGCAGTGAAGGGTGGCTCCATGTGTGATTTCCGACGGTGTGACCCTCGGCTATCATTCGCTTTACAAGTTCCGGGTTTCTCTCGCAGTAATCGTATGTCACAAAGAAAACCGCACGGACATTCTTTTCCTTCAGCGTGTCGAGTATTCCTGCGGTGCAGCCGTTTTCGTAGCCCTCGTCAAAGGTGAGCCACAGCTGCTGCCTGTCGCTGCCGCCTATAAAAAGTCCTCCGTTATCGCCGTACCGCTCCTGTGCCTGAATTGCCCCCAGAGGACGGTTCATGCCGTCTGTTTCAACGCCCATGCCGTATGCCACCTTGGTGTTGTCAAGCGTATCGAAGCGTGAATATTCCGACACGGAATACATTTTATCCTCCGTACAGTATGCGGCGTTTTGTGCAAACCAGTTTTGCACATCCTGCCTTTTATCCACTGTACAATAACTGATGTTTTGTGCAAAACAGTTTTGCACACCCTGCCTTTTATCCACTGTACAATAACTGATGTTTTGTGCAAAACTAATTGCCGCAAGGATAACGGAAATTATCTCGTTCATGGCTCAGCTCCTTTTATCTCATATTTAAGCTCCCTGCCGGCAAAAAAGTCGCTCAGGCTTTCCAGCGTCTGTGCGGCAATGCTTTGCAGGGCTTCCCTCGTAAGGTATGCCTGATGCGAGGTTATCAGCACATTCGGGCGTGATACCAGCAGGGAAAGTATCTCGTCCGTGACTATCTTGTTGGAATTGTCCCGGAAGAACAGGTCTGTTTCCTCCTCGTAAACGTCCAGCGCTGCGCCGCCTATCCGTTTTTCGTTCAGGGCGTTGAGCAGTGCCTCGCTGTCGATAAGGCTGCCTCGAGAGGTGTTTACAATCAGAGCCTCAGGCTTCATCATTCCGAGCGAGCCTTCGTTTATGATATATCGTGTATCCTCGGTAAGAGGACAGTGCAGTGAAATTATATCCGACTGTCGGAACAGCTCCTCACGGCTTACATAGTTTATTCCGCTGTCCGCCGACGGATAAGGGTCGCTGGCGATTACGTTCATTCCGAAGCCTCGGCAGATATCGATAAAAGCCCGTCCTATTCTGCCTGTACCTATAACTCCCGCAGTTTTTCCGTGCAGGTCGAATCCCACAAGCCCGTTCAGGCTGAAATTGAAGTCCCTGCTGCGGATATACGCCTTGTGAAGCTTGCGGTTAAGCATGAGTATCATTCCGATAGCGTGCTCTGCAACGGCGTAGGGCGAGTAAGCGGGTACTCTCACCACCCGTATTTTACCCCGAGCCGCTGACAGAGAAACATTGTTGTAGCCTGCGCAGCGCATTGCGATTATCTCTGCGCCAAGCTCTGCCAGAGAGTTGACGGTGCTGTCGCCCAGGTCGTCGTTCACAAATGCGCATACGGCACGGCAGCCTTCGGCAAGCCTGACTGACTCGGGACGCAGCCTGCTTTCAAAATATTGTATCTCGAAATCCTTGTTCAGCTTGTCGAACCATACCCTGTCGTAGGGCTTTGCGTCAAAAAAAGCGATTTTTTCCATGGCACATCTCCTTTATCGGCGTTTATTTTTTACGCAGAACACATGATTATTCTGTTTGATGTAAGGTATTTTTTTCGGAAATTTCTGTTGAATTTGAATTTGTAAAGGCTTGTCTATGATATCGGAAAGCAAGTACCTGTTTTCGGTATCAGTGAAACAAAACATGCTGCGAAAACTCGTCAATACCGCCCGATATCTGCTGTGGCACTACAATTGCACAAATTGTAAAAATCACCCTTGACTTATTTGTAGAATTGTGCTAAAATTATATTTTAGGAGCTGCCGATTATCGGCAGCGGCATTATTCAGAAAGAGGGACTATATTATGACAAAGATAGATGTGTTCTCCGGATTTCTCGGAGCGGGCAAGACTACTCTTATAAAGA
>CAYRLM010000157.1:0-5726 GCA_964425035.1 uncultured Ruminococcus sp. | reverse complement strand
GGGTTTGGGGGAAAACAAGAGTTTTCCCCCTATTCGCAGACCATAGTCTGCGAATACAGCCTTTCTTGTTTTCCCTGCAAGAGAGTTCCTGCAATTATTTTTTTCTCATATAGAAGAACATCGCCCACTGCGCCGCAGAAAGCGCCGCCAGCAGAATTATTATCAAAATCTGCGCTGCGCCCCATGTGTTCATCAATACGGCGATAAGAACGGTGGCGGCGGTCAATATCACGGCGTTGCGCAGAAACGGCTTTGAATTGTTCCTCATTTTGACTGTATGCGCTTCGCCATGACGGTGTTCTTCATCAGCATTGCGATGGTCATCGGGCCAACTCCGCCGGGAACGGGGGTTATGTACGCCGCATTCTCCGCGCACTCGTCAAATACGCAGTCGCCGCAGAGCTTTCCCTCTTCATTGCGGTTTATTCCCACGTCAATGACCACTGCGCCGGGCTTCACCATATCTCCCGTAACAAAGCCGGGTCTGCCGACAGCCGCCACCAGAATATCCGCACGCCGGCATATTTCTTTGAGGTCTTTCGTGCGTGAATGGCATATCGTCACTGTTCCGTTTTCGTGAAGCAGCAGCATTGCCATGGGCTTTCCCACAATGTTGGAACGCCCGATTACAACACATTCCTTGCCCGAAACTTCAACTCCCGTGCTGCGGATAAGCTCCATGCAGCCTGCCGGGGTGCAGGGCAGGAACGCATAATTGCCTATCATTATCCTGCCGACATTGGAAGCCGAAAATGCGTCAACGTCCTTGAGCGGAGATATCCGCGCGATAACCGCCTCCTCGTTGAGGTGCTCCGGCAGCGGCAGCTGAACCAGTATGCCGTTCACCTTTTCGTCGGCATTCAGCGTATCTATAAGCTCCAGAAGCTGCTCCTCCGAGGTCTGTGCGGGAAGCGCATACTCATAGCTTTTAATTCCGCAGACCTCGCATGCCTTCTTCTTGTTGTTGACGTAAACACGGCTTGCCGGATCGTCGCCGACAATCACCACCGCCAGACCTACGTCCAGACCATCACGCTCTATTTCCTGCCGTACCTCTTCCTTTACCTTAGCCGATACCGCCTTGCCGTCAATTATCTTTGCCGCCATTTATTCGTCCTCGCTTTCGTTGTCGTCGGGCTGCTCCTCCGCTTCAACGGCGCCCCCATACGGTTCTTCCGCAATATCCGTTTCGTCGGCTTCTCCGCCGATATTCTCACGCTCGCCCGCTTCGTCGGTTTCGCCCTCAAGCGTTATGCCGTCGGCGTCCTCGGAGAGAATTGAGGGAGCTTTCTTTTCTTCTTTCTTTCTTTTCGGCTTGTTCGCAGCCTCAAGGTCGGCAGCCTGCTGCTCTCTCCATGCGTCGGTGTCAACATGAAGAGGTATCTTCTTTTTCTCGGTAAGTATCTTGAACACTATCACAAGAACAGTGCATACTGCGAAGCATACCGCTGCGACAATCTGGGAAATCTTCACAGACCCTGCCATAAGGCTGTCGGTGCGAAGCGTTTCTATACCTGCTCTGCCGAGCCCGTACCATGCAAGGTACATCAGTATGATTTCACCGTCAAAGCTGCGCAGCTTCTTTGAATAGAAATGCAGACCTATGAAGCCGATAAGACACCACAAGCTCTCATAGAAGAAGCATGGGTGTACCAGCGTACCCGCCGCCAGTCCTTCACGGCGCACAATGTCAACGCTGGTCATGCCGAACAGCCAGTCCTGACTGCACTCTGCGCCGAACGCCTCCTGATTTATGAAATTTCCCCACCTGCCTATCGTCTGTCCGATAAGAATGCCCAGCGAGGCTATGTCAGCCATGGCGCGGAAATTCACCCTGCGTATCTTACATGCGACAAAGCCGCCGAGGAAGCCGCCGATAATACCGCCGTATATCGCAAGACCGCCGTCCCGTATCGTCGTGAAGGTCGTCACGAAATCATAGCTCATACCGCTGTCCGGGTTTAACGTCTGGAATACGCAGTAGTAAATTCTGGCACCGAGAAATCCGCAAATGAGTGCTATAAACGCAACGTCGAACATTCTGTCCTTGCCCACGCCGAAGCTGTTTGCACGGCTGTTGGCATAAAGATACGCCAGAATAACGCCTACCGTGATAAGCACGCCGTACCAGTATATCTTTATCCCGAAAAGCTCAAAGCCCTGAAAATAGCTCAGCGTAATGCCGCCGAACAGGTTCGGGAAGGTAAGCTCCACCTCCTGAAAGGCGGAAGCAGCCGAAATTAATGAAGATAACATAAAATTATTCCTCCGAAGGTGTGATGACCGAAAGGCAGCAGTTGCCCTCGTCAAAGTTTTCGAAACGCCGCAGCATTCCCTCATAATCGGCGGCAGCCGCAAGCTCCGCAAAATCAAACGCCGAGGCGTCCGTAAGCGCTGCGTCCGAAAGGTTCTGCGCCACGCTCTCGACATTGTTGAACGCACGGACATTGTCGCCGTAAAGATACTTTTTCGCGCGCATGAACGCTTCCCGTGTCGGGGGCTGCGTCTTTCTGCGGCGGTACTCGGCGCAAATCTCGCCGGCAGCCCTGTCCGGGTCGTCGGATTCGCCGAATATCGCAGGCACGAAAAATCCCCTGCCCATCATAATGCTGCTCTCAAAGGTTTCGTTGATAAGACCGCTGTCCCTCATTCTGCGGTAGAACTCCGTGGCAGCGCCTATCGTTGTGTCGTTCATCAGCGTCTGGTAGATGTATTCCTCGGTCATCTGCCTGCCGGAATACGCCGGGGATTTGAAGCCGAGGGCGAAATTCGTCTTGCCCAGCGGCATTGACATCTCCACACGGGGAGTTACCACGGCGGGCGGCTCTTCGGGTAGCAGCGATACGGTATTCACTTTCTTTCCCGGAAGCAGACAGCGCTCGCAGACCTCGATTGCGCTGTTCATATCAAAGCCGCCGGCAATGCAGAGATACATGTTTGACGGCTCGTAAAATGCGTCGTACACATCATAAAGCAGCTTGTCCGTGATGAGCGCAATGCTCTCCGCACTGCCTGCGATATCGTTGCGCACGGGATTGTTTGCGAACATTCCCCTGTAAAGCTCCATGCATACCCGCCATACCGGGCTGTCAAGGTACATTGTTATTTCCTGCGTGATTATCCCGCGCTCTTTCTCGACATTCTCAGGCGTGAAATACGGGTGTTGAACGAAGTCCAGCAGTATTTCAAGGTTCTTCTCGAAATTGGCGGAGCAGCTGAAATAATACCTCGTGCTGTCGTATGAAGTCCCCGCATTGCAGGAAGCTCCCGTTTCCGCAAACCGTGCGAAGGCTTCCTTTTCGGGGGACTCAAACAGCTTGTGTTCGAGGTAATGTGCGGTTCCGTCAGGGATATGCCACGGGGCGCCGCCGTTTATGGCGGCACAGTTGTCCACCGAGCCGAACTTAACGGAAAACTGCGCCGTCACCGTGGAATAACCTTTCATAGGGTACAGCAGCACGGTAACGCCGCTGCTGTGGGTGTATTTGAAGTAGCGCTCGTTCAGGCGCTCGCTGATTATTTCCTCCACTGTTATTCCACCTCCTCGGGCGACAGGACGAATACCGTGTCGAGAGCATACAGCCTCGCAGCCTCCATAACCTGCTGCGCAGTCGTTTCCCGAGCGCCCTGTGCGAACTGCTCCGGGGTGAGTATCTCGGGGTCGGTCATCTGCGAGGAATACCACGAGGACAGCGCCGACGGCGAGTCATACACCGCCCTTGCGCTTTCGGCAAGCTCCAGCTTCGCATGCTCAAGCTCCTCATCGGTGACGCCCCTCATGCACACGTTCATGAATTCCGACATGACCGCATGCTCCGTTTTCGAGATATTCGCCGGGTCAACGCCGGCATATACGGTTATGGTCTTTTTGAAGCGGCTGGAGAAGCTGCTGCAATAATAGCACAGCGACTGCTTCTCGCGGATATTCGCAAAAAAGCGGGAGGTGGTCATTCCGCCGAGTATCATGGAAAGTATCGCACCTGCGTAGCGGTCGGTAAGCTGCGGCGCTTTGAAATACATACGCAGCACTGCCTGCTGCACACCGAATTTCTCGGTTTTGCGGCAGATGACCGACTTCAGCGGACTGGGCGTCGGCACAAGAGTGCAGATACCGCTGCGGCGGAGTGCGCTCAGGCGCTCTGCGAACACTCTCCTGCTGACGGTAAAATCACTGCAGCCGGAGCAGAATATTTCTATGCGGGAATGCTCCAGCATATCCCGATACGCCGCATATGCGGACTGCGGAGTTACCGCATTCGCCTGCCGCACCGTTCCGTTCAGCGGAAGTCCGCACGGCTCGCCCTCGTAGGCGGCGAGCGCACCCTGCTGTGCGGCATAGCTGCGAGGGTCGCCCTTTACGCTTTCAATGGCGTCGATAAGCTCCTGCCGCATAATGTCCACGGTGGAAGCGGGGAACGCTCCGTCCTCCGTCACCGGGTCGAGAAGGCAGTCGAGAAGAAGTCCGCAGCATTCCTCCTCCAGCTTTTCCCCGTCAAGGGTATAGCGGTCGTCAATGCTGCTTATGGTAAACGTCACGGAACGCCTGTCCCAGCTGCACCCGATATTGTCGGACACGGAAGCGCCGTACAGGTCTGAATATTTTTCCGTGAGCCTTGTCAGATTGGGGTATTTTCTGCAGCTGTCGGTGAGAATGTACGGAAGTATCGCACAGTCGCTGCGCCCCTCTTCGCCGAATTCATTATATAATGTTATCGATATGCGGTTTGTCTTAAATCTTCCGTCGGTTATCCTCGAAAAGAATACCCCGTCGGAAAGCTGCGTCCTGTCCAGAATATTAACATCTCCTTACAAATTAAAGCTGTAACTCATATAGTATATCACATTCCGAATTATTTTTCCAGTCCCTTTTTATAATTTCACGCTCTTTTCACAGGAATATGCGGCGGAAAGCCCTTAACAGCCGGAATATACAGCCAACCTGTATTTAATGCGCAAATTTATCTCAAAATATATAAAAATATAAAAAAGCACTTGCAAAATTCAAGAAAATATAGTAAAATAAAATGCGAAGGGCGTGTTGCGGTTCAAAAGCCGGAATGCTGCCGAAGTATGTTCAAATATTTCATTATGAAAGGAAATAATTACAATGAGCAAACTGAACAAGAAGAATGTAGAAGACCTGAATGTCAAGGGCAAGAAGGTGCTTGTCCGCGTTGACTTCAACGTCCCCATGAAGGACGGAAAGATCACAAACGACAACAGAATTACCGCTGCTCTTCCCACAATCAACAAGCTGGTAGAGAACGGCGCAAGGGTAATTCTCTGCTCTCACCTCGGCAAGCCGAAGAACGGCCCGGAGGAGAAGTTCTCCCTCAAGGCTGCCGCCGACAGACTGGCCGAGCTGGTAAATACAAAGGTAGTATTCGCAAAGGACGACACGGTTACCGGCGACATTGCAAAGAAGGCTGTTGCGGAGCTTAAGGACGGCGAAATCGCAGTTCTCGAGAACACACGCTTCCGCGGCGCAGAGGAAACCAAAAACGGCGAGCAGTTCAGCAAGGAGCTTGCAGACCTGACCGACGGTATTTTCGTAATGGACGCTTTCGGTTCTTCCCACAGAGCGCACGCTTCCACGGTCGGCGTAACAAAGTTCGTAAAGGAAACCGCTGTCGGCTACTTGATGAACAAGGAGATAGAGTTCCTCGGCAACGCCGTTGAGAACCCGGTACGCCCGTTCGTTGCCATACTCGGCGGCGCAAAGGTTG
>CAYRLM010000156.1:1224-5795 GCA_964425035.1 uncultured Ruminococcus sp. | reverse complement strand
TAAATAAGTATGCGGCTGTGGCTTTCCCGATGATATTGTATTACGCAATCAGTTTGATTTTTTACGGAATCGGCTTAATAAAATATTCGCCGATGTCAATGATGTTTCCCAATGCGGAAGGAATAAGCAGTTTAAGCTTCGTGTTTGTTTATCAATTAATAATTCTGCTGATTTCGGTGGTGTTATCTTACTTTTTGCTATATAGAAGGGTGAAAAATGCTTAATTTGATCAGACATCTTTATGTCAGTAGGGTATTCAATATTAAATTTATGATTTCAGTGTCATTTTGCGTAACAGTATTTATGTACGATGAAATAAGATTGAGTCGGTTCTCCGATTATTTAGATGTGCCTTTGGCATATGGCGAAGCGTTTGTATTTACTGCCTCTAATATATTTTCATTTACGGTATACACTTTAGCTGTTATGCTTGCTCTTTCTGACATGAGTACCGTTGGAAGAACATATTGCTTGTACAGAATAAGATTATCGCAGATAAAATGGAATATATCAATGATTATAAGCAGCGGATTGGCGGTGGCTGCTTTTATTGT
Organism: uncultured Ruminococcus sp.; assembly: GCA_964425035.1. GTDB lineage: Bacteria > Bacillota > Clostridia > Oscillospirales > Ruminococcaceae > CAG-115. The sequence goes on along the minus strand of CAYRLM010000156.1, from coordinate 5,241 downwards.
GATTTTTCTGCTTTGCGGCTTTATTCCCGCTGTATCATACAGCTTATCCGGCGAATGGAGCGAATGCTTAAACATAATGTGCTTTGAAAACCCTTACTTGTCCGAGGAACTGTTTGGCGTTTATTTTTCGATACCGAATGTTCTGAAATCATTTACAGTTTTTGAAGCGACATTTTTGTCGGCAGTTTTATTGTTTTTATATATGCATATATGTGTTTTGGTGATTTATGCCTTTGATTTGATATTTGAAAACAATATAAGCGTTTTTATTTCAATATTGCTTCATTTCATCGGGTATGGATTAAGCTATACCGACAACGGATTGATTGGTTTTTCGTTATTGTCGAGATGTATGTTAGCTGAAAACAATTTCGGGACAGCCTATTATATGTCCAATCATTTTTCACTGTTTTCCACTTTTGTTATCCTTTTAGCGGTATACTGTATGCTTATCACGCTTTGCTTATTCGCAGACAGAAACAAATTGATGCGTTGCTTTAACATAAGGAGGCATCAGACATGAAACGCCGCTGCGCAAAAATTCAGGCGATTATATTCTTTTTATACTGGCTGCTGATTTGTCTGTTTTATTTTGCCGCAAAATCTGATATTATGTCGTTTGTCGGCGGAATAGGCGAAAGCAACCGTCAAGTGAATTTAATCGGTATAATTAAATGGAATTTGCTTGTTATGCCCCCGATTACCGCTTGCGTGTTATATCAAACGTTTATAGACAGCGATATGAGTATAATAATAAAGCACAGGTACGGTTCGTTTAAGAGGCTTTGGAGAAATAATATTTCTTTGTTTGCTGTTATAAATTATATTTATGCGGTCATTCCAGCTGCTGTTATTGCGATAGACGATTTTTCGTCGGCAATATATGTGACGGCAATACTTCCTTTATTCACATTGTCTGTATCCGTAATTTGTTCTTCGGCAATTTGCGCAATAAGCTCCATGCGATATACGATTTATATTTATATGCTTGTTTGCGGCATAACTCCGATACTTATAACGGTTTATCCCCAATGGGCAAAATATATTTATGCTTCATACGGAATGGTATTGCAGTCGGAAAAATTTTGCTCAAACGGGATAAATTCAGCGATTGGCGTATTGATTTTGCTCCTTGTAAATTTTCTCGCAATGTCGGCTTACTATAAAATATTAAAATTATCGCGCAGGAGGATCGGTTAATGAACAGCATAATACAAATCGTAAATTTGACCAAGCGTTATAAAAAATCAATTATTCTTGACAAAATATCGCTTGAGATAGAACATGGCACTGTTGTGGGAATTATCGGCAGAAATGGTTCGGGAAAAACGGTTCTTTTGAAAATTATATCGGGATTAATTTCATATGATTGCGGAAAGGTTACCGTGAACGGGAAGATTGTCGGTTCGGAGATTGATTTTCCCGATAACATAGGTATCATAATTGAAAATCCCGGCTTTATTCCGTATTTAAGCGGGTATAAAAATCTAAAAAATTTAGCGTCAATCAGGAATAGAATTACCGACGATGAGATTAAAAATTCAATGAGAAGCGTCGGCTTAAATCCCGATGATAAAAAGCACGTCGGAAAATACTCGCTCGGTATGCGCCAGCGATTGGGACTTGCGCAGGCGATTATGGAAAATCCCGATTTGCTGATTTTGGACGAGCCTATGAACGGACTTGACAAGGACGGCGCTGCGGATATGCGGCAGTATCTCCTCAACCTGAAAGCGCAGGGCAAAACAATTCTGATTGCCTCGCATTCGGCGGAGGATATTGATGTGTTGTGCGATACGGTGTACGAAATGGACAAGGGCAAGCTCGAAAAAGTGAGATAATACGTTTGCGGCAGTTTACAAGCTGCCGCAAATTCAATATAATGAAGCTTCCGAAATCTGTAAGAATATTCGATAAAAGCGATTGACATTAAACTACTGTAAATTATATCATAAAAGGTATTGATTTTTTATCTGTGATATGGTAAAATAAGTGTATCATTCACAGGGAGGGGAGTATATGTACAGGGTTTCGTTTACGGGATACAGACCGCAGAAGCTTCCTTTTTTCAGCGAGGACGACCCTATGTGCGCCGATCTCAAGCAGCGCCTTTATGATAGGATCGAGAAGCTTTATGAACACGGAGCCGACGAGTTCTTCACCGGAATGGCGCTCGGAGTTGATATGTGGTGTGCGGAAGCGGTGCTTTCTCTGAAAGAGATACACCCGGAGATAAAACTGACTGCGGTGCTGCCCTGCCGTGAACAGGAGATAAAATGGAGCGCAGCCGATCAGCAGCGTTATCATCGGATACTTGGACAGTGCAGCAAGGTGATGTGCCTGTCCGAAAGCTATACAAAGAACTGTATGCTGAACCGCAACAGGGCATTGGTGGAACTGTGCGACCTGCTGCTGGCAGTTTACGACGGAAAATCCGGCGGCACGAAATACACCGTTGACTATGCGGCGAAGCTTGGCAGAAAAACCATAATAATCCCGCCCATGTAGGCACGGTGAGTTTGGTGCGCCCGGTTTTGCGCAACACATTTCTTATCTCTTAATGCGGGAGGCGGCGTTTTGCGCAAAACCGGCGTAATATGGTTCAACGGAAACGAAAGGCTGAACGGCGCTGATTGTTTGCGGTTATATTGTATTCTGCTTCTTCAGCTTTTTGCTCCATATTCCCGACAGATAGAATATCACCGACATTACGGTTCCTGCCGCCCATGCGCCCGGCCAAGACATCCATATGCCCTTTACGTCGCCCATTGTGTTTGAAAGTATCGCCGCCAGCACCACTCTGAGGATAAGGTCGGTGAAAGTCGCCGCCATAAAGCAGCCCATGCTCTCGCTGCCCCTCAGCACTCCGTCGCACAGCAGCTTAATGCACACGATGAAGTAGAACGGCGATACTATCCGCAGAAAGTCCACGCCCGTGTCCATGGCAAGCTGCGAGCTGTCATCGTTCATGAACAGGGAGAGAAGCTGTTCGCTCAGCAGGAAGAACAGCAGGAAGAACACCGCAGCGGTGACCAGTGAAAATACCATTACGGAGTGAAAGCCTTTTTTGATACGCTCCGGCTTGTTTGCGCCGATATTCTGCGCCGTGAAGCTGGACATTCCGTTGCCGATTGTGGTGAAGCAGGTTATTGCGAAGGTGTTCAGCTTTATCGCCGCGGAATAGCCTGCGACAATCGACGAGCCGAAGCCGTTTACCATGTACTGTATGAAAAGATTGCCCACAGAGATGAAGCTTTGCTGAAGCACGCTCGGAACCGCAACCTTGCTTATTTCGGCGAGCGCCCTGCCGCTGAAAAGCTTTCCGCCCTGTATCTTCATGGAGCGCACACGGCGCAGCAGCAGAATAAGCGCAAGAATGCAGGCTGCGCCCTGTGCCGCAAAGGTAGCCCACGCAGCTCCCGCAACGCCCATATTCAGCGGAATAATAAGTATACAGTCAAGGATAACATTGCCGACAGAACTGCCTATCAGCAGATACAGCGGCGTTTTGCTGTCGCCGAGGCTGTTGAATACGCCCGTAACGATATTGTAAAGGAACAGGAATACAAAGCCTCCTGTGTATATCATCAGGTAAAGCTTGCCGTCGTCAAAGATATTCTCGGGGGTCTGAACCCACTGCATGAATACGCCGCTGAACAGCACTCCGACCAGCGTAAGCACCGCAGAAAGTATCGTTCCGGCAATGAGCGAGGTGGAAATGCAGGTCTTTGTCTGCTGCATGTTTCCCGAGCCGAAGTGCTTGCTAATTACCACGGAGCAGCCTATCTGACAGCCTACCGCCACCGCCATGAATATCATGGTTATCGGATAGCTTGCGCCTATGGCGGCAAGAGCGTCCTCGCCGGCGAATTTTCCGGCAATAACACTGTCGGCAATGTTGTACATCTGCTGAAACATCACGCTGACGAACAACGGTATTGTGAACATTATGAGAGATTTTCCGGGACTTCCCACCGTAAGATCCTTATTCATGATTTTGCCTCTTCCTTTCAGCCG
>CAYRLM010000156.1:0-1124 GCA_964425035.1 uncultured Ruminococcus sp. | reverse complement strand
TTAAAATATCACTGCACCAATATTGTATCACTAAATTCCAAAAAAGACAACTTTCCTGTATTGATTTCAATGTTTTTTGGGCAGATTTTGCATATTTACGACAAAAAAGAACTAGACAAATGAATTTTTTTGTGATATTCTATAAACGTAAACTGTCGGAGTAACTCTGTTTGTCGGCAAGGCGCTGTTCCGTCTGCAAATGCGGGCGCTTTTTTGGACGAACACGGGCGCTCCGGAAACATATATTAATATTCAGAGAGGGTAAAACTAATGATCAACATTCCTGAAATCAAGGTCGGTATCGTGGCCGTTTCCCGTGACTGCTTCCCCGAGTCCCTGTCCGTGAACAGGCGCAAGGCTGTCATAAAGGCTTACACCGAAAAGTACGGCGCAGCAGACATCTACGAATGTCCCGTTTGTATCGTTGAGAGCGAGATACATATGGTACAGGCTCTTGAGGATATCAAGAAGGCAGGCTGCAATGCTCTGTGCGTATATCTCGGCAACTTCGGCCCCGAGATCTCCGAAACTCTTCTGGCAAAGCACTTTGACGGACCTGTCATGTTTGCGGCTGCTGCCGAAGAGGATTCCGACACATCTCTTGTTCAGGGCAGAGGCGACGCATACTGCGGTATGCTGAACGCTTCCTACAATCTCAAGCTCCGCAATGTAAGGGCTTATATCCCCGAATATCCCGTCGGCACCGCTCCCGAGGTAGCTGATATGATCCACGAGTTCCTGCCGGTAGCGAGAACCGTAGTTGGTCTGTCCCAGCTTAAGATTATCTCCTTTGGCCCTCGTCCGCTGAACTTCCTCGCATGCAATGCTCCTATCAAGCAGCTGTACAATCTCGGCGTTGAGATCGAGGAGAATTCCGAGCTTGACCTGTTCGAGGCATTCAATAAGCACGCAAACGATCCCAGAATTCCCGAGGTAGCCGCTGATATGGCGAAGGAACTGGGCGCAGGCAACAAGATGCCCGATATCCTGCCCAAGCTTGCACAGTACGAGATCACACTTCTTGACTGGATAGAGCAGCACAAGGGTTACAGAAAGTACGTTGCCGTTGCAGGCAAGTGCTGGCCGGCATTCCAGACACAGTTCGGCTTTGTTCCGTGCTATGT
>CAYRLM010000155.1:0-5800 GCA_964425035.1 uncultured Ruminococcus sp. | reverse complement strand
TTTTTGAAAATCCTGCAAATAATATGCTCCCGTAAATTACCGACGCAAAACAAAAAAGCGGACACTGCCCGCTTTTTATTTTATGCGAATGGGAATTACTTCGCCACTTTCATAACAGGAACTTCAATTCCTTTTTCCTTTACCAGCATACTGAGATAGCGGCGCTGGCTGTAAAGCTCTATGATGTTGTTGATACGTCTGCGCACAAAGCGGATATTGAACGGCTTTGCGATAACGTCCGCCGCACCGAGGTCGTATGCCCTCGACAGGGATTTGTCGGAGGTGTCGGCACTGATGATGAATACCGGAACATCTTCTATATGGTTGTGTTCCACAAGGTATTCCAGCACGCCGAAGCCGTCCATCACCGGCATCATTATATCCAGCAGGACAGCGCACAGCTTGTCCTTGTTTTTCTCGAATTCTTCTATGGCACGCTTGCCGTTTTCCGCTTCAATTATCTTGCGGTCACTGAAGGTGTCGCTCAGCATGAGGCGGTTGAACTCGAAATCATCAACTATCAGCAGAGTATTGCGTTCCTCCATGAATATCCCCTCCGTATATTTGTTTGTTCTACCTGCCATTATCTTCTCTTACAAAATCAGCCACTAAATCAGCGAATATAAAACCAACGTTACATTACCGCTACTAATATTATACAATAATCTACATCAAAAGTCAATAGTTATTATCACAATTCGCCCCTGTGTTTTATTTGTTTTTTTATAGCTTTTGATACCTATTAAACCCATATGTTTCATAGGAATACATTCACGCATACAACGCTCTGCCGCAGCGAGCTTGCCCGACTGCGGCAGCAGCTTGTAAAGTATCATACTGCCGAAAAAAGGTGTTTTTTTCAGTCGTCTGCGCCGTAAACTATCTGCTTCATCATTCTGAGCGGACGTGCGCCCAGACCCCCGCAGCGCTGGATAAAGTACAGGAAAGTGTAGCCCTCCTGCGGGTCGTTCGCCCAGAAGCAGCCGAGCCAGCCGTCCCAGCCGTATTCTCCGGCATGGGTCGCAATTCCCGCCTTTCCCTCGTCCGTGGCAATATGCATGAGATTTCCGTAGCCGCAGCCGATATGCTGTGCCCAGTCGAATGTACGCAGCTGATGCTGCGAAAGCTGGTTGGAGGTCATGTACCTCACCGCATTGCGGCTGAGTATGCGCCTGCCGTTGTACACGCCCTCGTTCAGCAGCATTTCGGCAAAAGCCGCATAGTCGTCAATAGTGGAACACAGCCCTGCGCCGCCGGACTGGAACTCCGGGGGCTTCCTGCAAAGATAGGTCAGCCCAAGGTGCTGCCACAGGCAGGGAACCAGTTTTCCGTCCTGCTCCTGATAGTTCTCGGCAAATCTGCCCAGCTTGTCCTCGGGTACCCAGAAATCCGTGTCGGTCATGTCCAGCGGCTCGAACAGCTCCTCCCTGAGGAAATCGCCGAACTTCTTTCCCGAAACAACCTCGATGACTGCGCCCAGAACGTCCGCAGACGTGCCGTACATCCACCTGTCGCCGGGCTGGAACGCCAGCGGCTGCTGACCTATCAGGTTCGCATAGCCCATTGTGTCCGTGGGCTTGCCCGCTGCGACTTCCTCGCATATTCTGTCGTAAAGCCCCTGCATAACGCTCCCTGCGGGGGTGCTTGTATCGGGGTAGCACAGCCCGGAGGTCATGTCCAGCAGGTCTTTTATGCAGACCTCCTCACGCACAGGCTCTTTGCCGTTTTCGGTGAGAACCGTCTGATTTCTGAAGCCGGGGATAAACCAGCTCACCTTGTCGAAAAGGTCAAGCTTACCGCGGTCGAGCAGTATCATGGCCGCCGCTGCGGTTATCGGCTTAGTCATGGAATACAGACGGACTATCGTGTCGTTTGTCCACTTTATTCCCCGTGCCTCGTCCGCCATGCCTGCGTTCATGCGGTATATGGGTCTGCCGTGCCTCAGCACACAGGCGGAGCCGCCCTTTATTGCGCCGCTCTCTACCTGAGAGCGCAGCATGTCCGAAATCTGTTCAAGCTTAACAAGGTTCATCTGCTTGTCCCCCTCGGTTACTTTATCTTTCTAGCTTCGCAGTAAAAGCGCTTGTCGTGGGCGTGTCCCATGGAGAAGGTCTTTCTCGGCAGCGCACCGTCCTTGATGACCGTGGGGAAAAGCTCCTCCTTGGTCATGGAGGGCAGCAGGAAGCCAATGCTCCCCTTTGCGGAGGAAAGGCTCTCCACAACGTCCTCGCCGTGGATATAGTCTATCTTTCCGGGGTTCTTGCTCAGCCACTCGTCAAGGAAGCCCTGTAAGCTCCCGACGGTGAGATTTGAGGTTGCGCTGCCGATGGAATACTGCTTTCTCGCACCGCCAAGCAGCACCGTGAAGCTCTGTCCTTCGCCGCCCTCGGTGAGCGACAGCGCAGCGGTCATATCAGCCATGAGCCTGTCGGTATCCGTATCGGTGATAACTCTGTGTATTGCCTCGAACTCCAGCGCCTCGCTGTGCAGGTTTACCACCTCGGCAAGGGCGTAGCGTGCCAGCGCAGCTTCGGGCGCTCCCTCGCGCTTCTTCTGCTCGTAGCATTCCTTTGCGGTGGCGAGGGAATGATTTCCGTCGCCCATTGCATACAGCAGGACTTCCTCGCCGCTTAGACCGTAGCGCTTGTTGAAATCAGCCTTGTCAGCCAGTGCGTCCAGCGCCGCAAATACCGCCGCCGCATTTTCGCCGTCCACAAGCCAACCCTCAAGATGTCCGCCATTCTGCATTAGGTCGAAGTCATACAGCTTTGTGAGAGTATTGCGCTTTTCTTCCAGCGGCTCTATCACGGTGCGCTTTACATCGTCGATAAGTATCATGATATGCGGCAGCTCCAGTGCGGCGTCGCGGCGTATCTTCACCCTCGGAGGGATACGGGAGGCAACGGTCGCCTCGGTCGCTCTAACCTGCGATTTGCTGCCCTTGTTGTAGTCGTACTGCTCGAGGTCGATTGCGCCGACAAGCCCGGTGCGTATCTTTCCGTCTGCCTGAGTGCGGCGCAGGAGTATCAGCGACGATTTATACTCGCTGAAAAGTCCCTCGTCAAGGTACTCTCGCATGGTGCGGTTTATTGCGGCGATACGTTCCTCGGGATTTTGCTCCTCAAGGTACACCTCCGGGTAAATGAGGTTGAGAGCGGAGGGAGCGTCACCGGCAATTTCCGCTGTCTTAGCCCAGTAGTCCGGCTCGCTGGTGTATTGGTCGCAGGCCACCACCGACCATTTTGTCATGCCCTTGTCATCAAGCTTCGGGAGGAGTATATCCGCTGATGTAAATGCTGTCATGGGTGTAATTCCTTTCGTGATAAGTCCGCTTTTACGGTAATGTCGTGTTTAATGCGTTTATTGTATTGTCCGATATGCGTATGTGCGAGGACTTTAGATTTATAATAAACGCTCTGCGTTTATTATATCATGACCGCAGGTCATGATATAATTGTCCGATATGCACGGAGCAAATCGAAGATTTGCGAATGTGCAAGGACATTTTAATTTATAATAAACGCTCTGCGTTTATTATACCATAAATTCGTGAGAATTTATGGTATTGTCCGATATGCACGGAGCAAATCGAAGATTTGCGAATGTGCAAGGACATTTTAATTTATAATAAACGCTCTGCGTTTATTATATCACATTATATTGAAAATTCCTAGGGGGTTCCGAACTTTTTCGACAAACAGGAGCACAAAATTATTTTCGACTGTTTATTTTCGCATTAGTGTGCCTTAAATTGGAATTTATCGTATAAGTTTGAGTGTTTTAGCATCAGCATCAAGTTCAGCAGATATGCCTATGGGTAAAGTCAACATCGGCGCACAGTGGCTAAAATCACACTCGGCAAGTATCGGAAAATTCGTTTTTCCCAGAACCTCCGTAAATATTTCGTATGGTTTTTTGCCTGTACCGCAGTCATCAAACTGCCTGCATTTTCCTATGATAAGTCCGCCTATTCTGTCAAATACTCCGCATAATTTGAGCCATGATACATACCTTTCCGTAAAATCAGCCCACACCTCGGTATCTTCAAGAAACAATATATCGCCCTGTTTTATTTCGGGCATATATGGCGTTCCCCATACAGCAGATAATGTATAATGATTACCGCCGATAAGCCTGCCTGTGGCTTTGCCGCCATTTACCGTTATAATTTCATTGGGTATTTTCTTTTCTTCTTTCAGTTCCTGACTCCAATCAATAACTTCATCGGAATAATATTCGGGCGAGGAATATTCGTAACTTCCCTCAAAATTAACAACATCAAGAAAACACTGCAATGCAATGTCACGATACGGACTAAGCCTTGAATAGCTTGTTACAAAATTAGTTCCGTAATATACGGGAATATTAGTTTTTGCATAAACAGCCATTAGCAATGCAGTAACATCGGACATACCGACTATCGGTTTAGGATTTTTGGCAAGATATTTATAGTCGATATATTCAAGCATTCCGTTTGTGACAAATCCGCCGACACTCGACATCAAGCAATCAACCTCATCATCATAAAGCAGTTCGTTAAATTCGGCAGCCCTTTCTTTTGCGCTGCCGCTGCGGTAGAAATCTCCTTTTCCCCAAAGGCTGCCCCTTTTTACATTAAATCCATTGGAAATTATGTATTTTTCGGCACGTTCCGCAGCTTCGGGTGCATCGTGTATAACACACCACGAAGGGCTGAAAACACCTATCGTTGAACCTTTTTCTATCTTTTTCATGATAATCCCCTGTTTTTACTCGCTATGATTTTTGTGAATTCCGATTTGTCGAGCATATTTGAAATCAATAATAAACGCAGACAGCTGACAACAGGTTTTCGCATTTTATCTGCTAAACAGATATTATCCGTCTTTCGGTGAATTTAGGGCAGCACCGCACAATTCGCTCCCGCAAGGCATGTCGCCCTGCGGGAGCGGCGCAATCGCACGACAATAATTTAGAACTGCTCCAGTATCTGTTCCTTGGAATGCAGCCCCACGAGTATCTCCTTGGTTACTCCCTCGGAAATAATAACGAGCGTTGGAATGCTCTCCACTGCGAAAGCGGAAGCAAGCTCCGGCTGCTCGTCCACGTTCACCTTGCCCACCTTTATTTCGGGGTGTTCCTCGGAGATAACGTCCACCACCGGGGACTGCATCATGCAGGGAGCGCACCACGAAGCCCAGAAATCCAGCAGCACGGGCTTGTCGCTCTCAACTATCTCGCTCTTGAAATTGTCCTTTGTTACAGTGAGTACAGCCATAATAAAACCTCCGATTCATAAAGCTATAATTCTTGTGTATCCGTATATCTATTATATACCAATACTGCGGATTTGTCCAGTGGATTTTATGATTGCAAATTATCCGAAATTTATACTCAGGGTATAATTGGCTGATATCAGAATTTGCACAGTTTTGAAAGGCTTTGCTCTGATTTTTTGTTGAAATAGCACTATAATCAAAAGGAATTTGCCCGAACGAAAAAAATCACTTGACTATTTCAGGGAGTTTGTAGTACAATATGAGTGTATGGAATCGAGTTTATACAACTCGTTTGCAATCAACAAACGAAACGGAGAGAATAACTATGCAGAAGACAATTGGCGTACTTACAAGCGGCGGCGACGCTCCCGGCATGAATGCGGCGGTTCGTGCGGTCACCAGAGCTGCCATTAAAAAGGGCTTCAGAGTCGTGGGTATCCGCCGCGGTTATAACGGTCTGCTCAACAACGACATGGTAGAGCTTACTGCAAGAGATGTGTCTGATATAATTCAGAGAGGCGGCACAGAGATTTTCACCGCAC
>CAYRLM010000154.1:0-5853 GCA_964425035.1 uncultured Ruminococcus sp. | reverse complement strand
CAGCCTTTTGAAAAAGGCTGGACCGAAAACTTTTATCCCGCTGCGGCGGGGTTTCCGACAAGCTGTTGCCTGCGAAGCAGGCATTTGAAATCCGTTTTTTGCCTCAGCTTTGCCGGGGCAAAAAACACATCTATCATGCTGCCCTTGATTGCCGGCGTCCATGCCGGCTTTTGGGGCAGCAGTGCAGACATCATGTCTGCACCCAGCAAGTGTACAAGCAACGGCTTCGCCTTATGCTTTGCAACGGCTAACGCCTTATGCCTTATGCGCGCAGCTGGGATGCTTCAAAAAAAAGCCCCTTACGGGGCTTTTTTTTGAGTTTACACGCTCTTCTTGAGTATCTTCTTCTGTACCCAAATCCACAGGGGGCCGGCAAGGCATACGGAGCTGTAAAAGCCCACCAGCATGCCTATCGCAAGCGGTATCGAGAAGGTCAGTATCGAGGTAACGCCCATGAGCGAGCATACCACAGAAACCGAAATCATAGCGCAGACCGTGGTCGACGTTGTGATAATCGAACGGGGCAGCGTCTGCCTGATAGAGAGATTGACAAGCTCGGAGTCCGTGAACTTATTGCCGTACTTGGAGCGGTTCTCACGCAGACGGTCGTAGATGATGATTGTGTTGTTGATAGAATAGCCAAGCAGCGTGAGTATTACCGCCATGAAGTTGGAGTCCAGCGACATTCCGCCGAATACATACACCGCATAGGTTATCGCAACGTCGTGCAGCAGACAGATGATAGCGATTATGCCCGCAGACAGACCGCCTATCTTCTTGAAGCGGAACGCAATATACACCGCCAGCAGAATGAACGCTATCACAACCGCAATCACGCAGGAGATAAGGAACGACGTACCCGAGGAAGCGCTGACGTTGGTCGTGTCGATATTCTCGACATTGTTGTCGGGGAGCGCAGCCTCCACCTTTGCGTTGATGGCGTTGAGAGTGTCGTCGTCCATCTTCTCGTCAGAGGCAAAGGAAATCACCATTGTGTTCAGTCCGCCCGTGAAGCTTGTACCTGTCGTGATTGTTACCTCGGGAACATTATCGAGGGACTTCACATCGGCGGCAACCTTTGCGGTGTCCTCCTCGGTGATTTCCCCGGTGTAGCTGTAAGTGAGCATAGAACCGCCCTTGAAGCGGATATCAACGCTTATGCCGAGAACGAACGTGCAGATAACCGTGAGAGCAATAACCGAAGCCGAAATGATAACGAATACCTTCGTCTTTGCCACAAAATCCGTGCCGTTCTTTTCGGGGAGCGCAGGAGTTGTTCCGGCGCTGACTGCCTTATCTGCGGAAGCATTCTTGTCACCGCCGTACAGCCAAGGCTTTCTGAATACCTTGAACTGCGACAGCGATGTCACCATAAGTCTGGTAGCCCAGCATGCCATGATGAAGTTCATGATAACGCCGACAAGCAGTGTAAAGCCGAACGAGAAGATTGTTCCGTCGGTGGAAGCGCCGAACCATGTACCGAATACCAGCATCAGGATAACGGCGACGATGATTACCGTCAGGTTTGAGTCGAGAATAGCCGTAAAGCCTCTCTGGAAGCCGTTCTTGATAGCGCCGTCAATCGTTCTGCCGGCTTTAAGCTCCTCACGGATACGCTCTGCGGAAAGCACGTTGCCGTCTACGCCCATACCTACCGAAAGAATAATACCTGCGATACCGGGAATTGTCAGCGTGCTGCTTGAATTGAATCCGAAGAAGCCCGTTACGGCGGCGAACATTCCGGCTATCTGACCTGCGAGTGCGATAACCGCAACAACGCCGGGCAGACGGTAGTAGGCTATCATGAATATGGCGATAACCACGAATGCGATGACGCCGGCAATACCCATTGCGTCACGGGCGCCCGTACCCAGTATCGGGGAAATGGTGGAAAGATTTTTTATCTCAAGCTTGAACGGAAGAGAACCGCCGTTGATGAGGTCGGAAAGCTTCTTTGCCTCGGTGTAGCCGTCCTCGCCGGTAAATCCGCCGGAAATCGACGCCTTGCCGTCGGAGATGACTGCGTTTACGGAGGGAGCGCTGATCTGCTCGTCGTCCATCCAGATTGATATGCGCAGATCTTCGTCCATGGCTCTCTGGGTAGCTTCCTTGAACGCTTCCTTGCCGCTGTCGTTGAGGGTAAGGCTGACAGCGTAGCTTGTGGAGGTGCTTGAGCTGCTGGTGTCCATTGTCACCGCCGCATTTGCGACATCTGCGCCCTGAAGAACAAGCTCCAGATCCTCATATGTCTGACCGTCCTCCAGATCGCCGCTGTAACCCATGCGGAAGCTCAGCATTGCGGTAGCGCCTATTTCCTGAACCGCACTTTCCGGGTCGAAGCTTGTGTCGTCCGCCTGCCACGGGAAACGCACGATGATGTTGTTTGCGCCGAGATCCTCATAGACCTCATAGTCGTTGATGTTCTGGTTTACAAGACGTGTTTCGATGATGGATTTTGCAGCGTCGAGATCATCGGACGTGATAGGGTCTGCGTAATCGTCAGGCGCACCGAAGGTAACGTTTACGCCGCCTCGGATATCTATGCCCCATCTTATATCCCCAAGTCCTGCGATTATGGTGGTCGAGTTATCGCCGTACTGTGTGCTGATACCCAGCGTGGACAGCAGTGCGAACGCAATTATCAGAACCGCAAGAACGAAGAAAACCGGCCTGCCTATTCTTCTCTTCAAAAGTAGCTCACTCCATTTCAGTTGTGACGGCAGAGGTGCGGCAATTTGTCCCGCAATGCATACTGCCGTATGTAATCATACCATTCTATTATAATATAAAACGTGAAATTAGTCAATAGCAAAATAACGGCAGACGGGAAAAATCTGCGGAAATTTTCCGTCTGCCGAAATATTTATGAGGTTTTCAGAACCCTTATTTATAAACGATTTTATCCGAATTCAGCATATCATTATATCCGAGATACCAGCCCAGTTGGGTCATAACCGGGATTATTGCGTAGAATATCAGCATAAGCGCCGGGAAAAGCACCGACATATCGTCTATCTGGCGATAGCTTGTTTGTACCCATGCCTTGGTTTCAAGCTCCGGCATGGGGACGAAGGTCTGTATAAAAGGATATGCGCTGCCGCTCACAAAACGGTAAATGAAAAACGTATCCGCCTGCGGAAAGAAGAGCTTGTTCAGCAGCAGTACTATCGTTGGCGCTGCGGCTATCAGAAACAGGATAATTCCAAGGTATATCCAGCGATAGGGCAGCGGCGATTCCACACGGTGATTTTTCACGAGAGAACGCTCACGCACGCCGTCCTTCCAGCCGACGGTGAACATCAGCGAATGGAATATCAGCACGGCAAAAAGCATGGCGATTATGTTCATGAGTATCACAAAGCCGGGGTTGTCCGAATTGCTTGTGAACATGGTCAGCGCCATTGTCATAAAAAAGCAGAGGAAATTACCGAGTACGATATAGCCAATGCCTTTCAGCAGAAGAATGTAAAAGGGCTGTCGTTTCATATTGCTTCCTTTCGGCAGACGGGAAAACTTTCCTGCGGCTTATGCGTGTATTTCCAAAGCTGCGGGAAATAATAAGACATATCAAAAAAACGAATGCGAGGTTGTTTTATGAGCAGTTTCAGGAATGATCAGAGCGCCGAGATACTCGGCAGCGTTTACAGAAATGCGGAAATGGCATACGAAGCCTCCGGCGACGTGCTCAAGCGCTGTCCCAACCGCAAGCTTGCCGGAGAGATAAACGCACAGCGAGAGCGTTACCGTGAGGTTGCGGCGCAGACCCGCAGCGAAATAGTACGCCGAGGCGGTGTGCCGAAGGACTATTCCGCATACGCAAAAATGATGTCACGCATGGGCATAGCAATGCGTACCGCAAACGACCGCAGCAGCAAGAATATCGCTGCGCTCATGATAAAGGGTACCACAATGGGGATTATCGACATGCAGCATGCGGTCAACCGTTCCCACCGTGCGGAGGGAAAAATACGCACGGACGCACAGCAGCTCCTGCGCCGAGAGCAGGATTTCTGCGACCACCTGAAGGATTACCTCTGATGTGCGAGGAAAAAATCCCCTGCGACATAGACGGCGGCAGACTGCGCAATTCCGCACGGAGAACCCCTGTCGGCAGCGGACGTCAGCGCCCCTCCCAATCGGGATTTACAACATTTCCGCTGACAATATTCTCATAGACTATGAGGGCGCGGCGGCGCTGCTCCTGAGCCTTTTCGCCGTTGCCCGTCATGTTTACGGAGAACTCATTGCGCAGATAAAGCCCTATGCTGTCCGGGCATGATTTCCAGCGTGCCTCGTCGATAAATCCCGTGGTGTTGAGCTGCAAGCCGCAGTTCTGATACAGCTCTGCGTCCGGGTATTCCTCCGTGAGATCCATAAAGAACTCGGAGTTCAGCGGAACGTCTGCGGTGCCGTCGTCCTCGTCAGCCTCCTCGGTGACGGTGCTGCTTGCGTCGGTCACTTGGTTTATCAGGCGGATTATCTGTTTGTCGGTGAGATAAAGCTGGCTGTCCCCCGTGAAAAGCTCCGCAGAGAATTTCTGCTCCTGTGCGTCGCTGTACTCCGACATTCCCCCCGATTTTGCGAGATCTATGAAATTTATGCCCACATGGATATTGCCGTTGCCGTCAAAATCCGGGCAGTAGCGCTCCAGCGCAATTTCGATATCGTCCAGCTTGGAATAAAGCTCGGAGGTAGTGGACGAGGAGTTGGATATCACAAGAACATACAGATCCTGCTTTTCTCTCGAAACGGTCTGCACCACAAGGAACGTGGTGAGCGCAACGGCAAAAATAACGCCGAACATCATCCACTTGTAGTGATAGAAGAAATTCTCCACAGCCTTCCAGCCCGTGGGCTTTTCGTATTTCGGAGGAGCGTCCTCGGGTATCTCCTCGCTCTCCTCGATAAGTCCCTGACGGAGCTTCAGCAGCTCCGCCTTTTCACGCTGTCGGCGCTGCTGCTCCTCCATTTCTCGGCGAACCTTCGCCGACGGGTCTTTTCGGCTGCCGACGGGACGGGCGCTGCCGTCGTCATCGCTGAGTATGCTTTTGTAATTTTGTTTTTCTTCTTTGTTGTCCGGCATTTTTTGCCCTCCTGTGGATTGCGGGATTATTCGGTTCTGCCGTATTTTCTCGCCAGAAAGGTGAACGGCGTGACGACAAGAACTATTGCGGTATAAATTATCAGATAAACATAATATTCCGACGCATCGGCACCGAATATCACATTTACGGATATCAGAAACATAATCGGCGGAAACAATGCGTCATACCATCTGCGGCGCATATCCCACCCGGCGAATACACCCATTGCGGCGCAGAATAACGGGTCAAGCGAAAAGAACAGGGCCAGGCACGCCATCATTGCGGCGCTCGAAGAGAGATAACGAATGATGAGCGCCGGCAGCAGGAGCATGACTGCGAAGCTTGCGGCAAGACAAACGGCGGCAGTGAAGATATCTCGCCTGTGTTTTATCAGAAACGACAGTATTTTATCCGTTCCGCCCACCTCTTTTCCCGCATAATTTTGACCTTTAATTCTTTGCAATAAATCATAAAGCCGCAAAACTGCGGCTTTTAGCTTGTCAATAAAGTCATTTTCCGCAGGAAAATGACCAATTTTAATCCGTTTTTTGCCCCAGCTTTGCCGGGGCAAAAAACACTGCTATCCCAGCAAGTGTGCGAACTGGCGGCAAAGCCGACAGTGAGTGCGCGCAGCTGGGATGTTTCGGCGGAAAAGCCCCAACGGGGCTTTTTCGACGGTCTGAAATTCCCCTTTATCTCCGTTATTTTTCGGGACGCATGGTCGGGAACAGCAGTACATCTCTTATGCTTGCGGAATCGGTCAGCAGCA
>CAYRLM010000153.1:0-5883 GCA_964425035.1 uncultured Ruminococcus sp. | reverse complement strand
GGCGGCGGCAGCAGCGCAGCTGCGACTTCAAGCCGCCAATGCAGCTAAAGGGGTACGGCGGAGGACGCTTGCGTCCTCCTAAAACAAGAGTTTTCCCCCGATTCGCAGACGATAGTCTGCGAATAAAGACTTTATCGACAGACTGTAATAAACACAGAGCGTTTATTATAAATCAAAAGTACACATTTTCAAATGCACAGGATTTTTTCTTGTGCATTTCGTTTTTGGTATCGACTTCGCATTGTGCAGTTTGTTGTTTTGGACTTTATCAGCGTATGTTATAATTATACCAGAAATCATTATACCAGAAATCAAAACCGTATGGAGGTAAAAGCAAATGTTGATAAAAGCAGATGCAAATCGGATAGAAGCTCAGCTGAACAAGCTGAAAACATTCAACAGCAGACCGGATCAGCCCGGCACAACAAGAATGCTGTTCACAGACGTGGAAATCGAAGCAAGAAACTACATTAAAGGTCTGATGAGAGAAGTGGGGCTGAGCGTTTCGGAGGATTCCATCGGCAACATCTTCGGAACACTGGAGGGGACAGAGCCGGAGCTCTCCCCCGTGTGGAGCGGCTCGCACATTGACACGGTTCTTAATGCGGGAATGTATGACGGCATGGCGGGAGTTATCGGAGCAATAGAAGCCTGCCGCCTGATAAAACAATCGGGTGCGGAACACAAGAGAAGTATCAGAGCAATCGTGTTTACATCAGAAGAGCCGACACGATTCGGCACAGGCTGTATTGGCAGCCGTGCAATGGCGGGACATCTCTCTCTTGAGGAAACAAAAGACCTTAAAGACGACAACGGTATTTCTCTTTATGATGAGCTGGTTCGTCTGGGGTACAATCTTAATGAATACAACAATGTGAGAAAGCATTCGGGCGATGTTTTTGCAAGCCTTGAAATGCACATAGAGCAAGCGCCGGTTCTTGAACAGCTGGGAATACCGATCGGCATTGTCGAAGGAATATGTGCGCCCACCTACATACATTGCCGCATAACGGGAGAGCAGAAGCACGCAGGTTCTACTCCGATGAATGCCCGCAAGGATCCGGTGTGCGCTGCCGCTCAGGTTGTTCTTGAGCTTGAAAGACTTGCACGTTCCTATGGTAAAACCAATACAGTCGCAACGATAGGAAAAATGAACGTATTCCCAAATGCGTCCAACGTAATTGCGGGAAGCGTCAGCTTCACGATAGATATACGGGATATTGACCAGAATATAAAAAATACAATCACAAAAGAAATATGTGATTATATGGATTATATTTCCGAGTCACGAGGGATAAAGGCAGAGTACAATGTAACAACCAATGACCTGCCTCGCCGCTCCTCGCCGAAAATGATTGAAGTGCTGGAGAAAACCTGCAAGTCTTTGGACATTCCGAGCAATAAGATGGTTAGCGGAGCTTATCATGATTCGCTGCTTGTTGCGGAATTTGCACCCATTGCCATGATATTTATTCCGAGCAAGGGCGGCATAAGCCACGACCCCGCAGAGTTCACAAAGACGGAGGATATTGTGCTGGGAACCGATGTCCTGGCAAACGTTCTGCTGGAACTTGCAAATATGTCTAAATTATAGGCTGATATTCCGGAAATGTTGTCGAAAATTGCAAGATTTCATTTCTGAATATGCAAAATGCACATAGAAAGAGTTAAAATCATGTGCAATGTACAGTTGGAATTTCTTCAGATTATGTGTAAAATAAATATATCAAGAACAGGAGGGAACGGACATGAAAAAACCGGAGATTCAGATTCAGGACGTCAGCATGGTCTATAAGGACAACAGCGGAAAGGACGTCACAGCTTTACAGAATGTGAGTCTTGACATACAAAAGGGTGAATTTATTTCGCTTCTGGGCCCGTCCGGCTGCGGAAAAACCACTCTGTTAAGAATTATAGCCGACTTGCTTACTCCCACTTCCGGCTCGGTTACCGTCTGCGGACAGACTCCAAAAGAAACACGAATTCAACAAAAATATGGAATTGTATTTCAGAATCCGGTTCTTTTTGGCTGGAGAACAGTGAGAAATAACATACGTCTGCCGCTTGAAATGATGAACATACCGCGGGGAGAGCAGAACAGCAGAATCGAGCAGATGCTTGAAATGGTAGGTCTGACGGAGTTCGGAAATCATTATCCCAAGCAGCTCAGCGGCGGAATGCAGCAAAGAGTGGGTATTGCCAGAGCATTGGCTATCCAGCCTGAAATTCTCCTGATGGACGAGCCGTTTTCGGCGCTAGATGAGTTCACGAGGGAAAAGCTGCATGATGACCTGCTGAAAATCTGGCGTAAAACGAACAAAACCGTTATTTTCGTTACCCACAATATTCAGGAGGCAGCATATCTCTCTGACAGAGTATGCGTTCTCTCACCGCACCCGGGCAGATTATCCGCCGTCATTGACGTGAAGCTCCCAAGACCAAGAACCCATGCAATCAGGCAGTCAGAGGAATTCTTCAACTTGGTGTCAAAAATCCGCAATAGCTTTGAGGGAGGCTACGACTGATGAGCAAGAAAGCAAAGATAATCAATTCGGTTTGTTGGATTATCGGATTGATTGTCGTATGGGAAATCGTTTCATTTATCCTGTGCTTAACGTTTGGCGAAGCCGCAGGAGAGAAACGCCTTACATCTTTCCATAAGATTATACAGCTTTTTCTGACCGACTGGCAGGATCTTCTGCTTCAATCGGGTATCACCCTTTCGAGAGCGGGTCTGGGCTTCCTGTTCGGAGCCGCAATCGGGTATATACTGGCGATACTGATGAGCCTGTCAAAGGTTGTTGAAAAGACATTTATGCCATATCTTCTGATTGCACAGATGATACCTATTCTCGGATTGGCTCCGATAGTGTTCAGCCTTGTAAAAGACCTGAACATCTCGCGTGTCGTTATTTCGGCATATATGACTTTTTTCAGCGTTTCGGTCAATACGCTCAGCGGCTTGAAATCAGTAGACAAGGACATGAAGGTTCTGATGTATTCCTACGCCGCAAAAAAGCCTGCGCTGTATATCAAACTGATGATACCCTATTCGCTGCCTTATCTGTTCTCCGGATTGAAAATCGCCGCTCCGAGTGCGGTAACGGCTTCAATCCTGGTCGATACTCTGGCAATACAGGACGGCATAGGACAAAAGATAGTATATGCTCTTTATGGCGGAGGAACGGCGGGTGTTTTCTGGCCGGCTGTTATTCTCGGAGCGCTGCTTGGCGTACTGGCATTCCTGCTTATTACGCTTCTTGAGTACATAGTTATTCCGTGGCAGCGCAGCAGAAACGGAGGCTCTGACTGATGAAAAGTGAAAGAAAATGGCAGGTGCTTTCAATAGTCTTTCCGATTGCTTTTGGAATTGTTCTGGTGCTTTTGGCGGAATTCGAGGTTATTCATCACCTGTTCAACCTGAAAACCGCACAGCTCCCGCTGCCTTCAACAATTGTTGAAATGTTCTTCGAGAAATTCGGAAAGGTGATTCAGGACGCATGGTATACGGTTTCTTCGGCTCTCGTAGGACTATTGTTGGGCTCGCTCATCGGATTTGCCTCTGCATCTCTTTCGACGATGTTCCCGAAGATATTCTACGGCAGTCAGGTGATAATGGTGGCGATAAACTCTATTTCGGTTATCGCACTTGCACCTATTATGAACAGATGGTTTGACAGCAGCTGGGAAGCAAAAACCGCTGTTGTGACCATAGCATGCATGGGCGCAATGTCCGTCACGGCTTTCAAGGGGCTTAATTCGCTGCAGCCCTTCTCGCTGGATCTGATGAAGTCCTATGCCTCCGGCAAGCGCAATGTATTTTTCAAGCTGAGACTGCCCAACAGTATCCCTTATATATTCGTAGGTTTGAGAGTAAACGTAGCTTCGGCGATGGTAAGCTCCATCATCAGTGAGTTCTTTGCGACCGAAACCTCGGGTCTTGGATACATGATAAAGAATTCGCTGAAAATGGGCAACCAAAAAATTCTCGGCTGGGCATATATTCTCGCTGCCGCATTGGTCAGCCTGATGATTTATGCCATTGTTTCCCTGATAGAGAAGCAAGCCACCAAATGGCATGTTTCCTAAATAAATGTGTTCAGCCGAAAAGACTGAACCCCAAAGACGGCTCTGTGTAAAACCTCTTGCAGGATTAGCGCCAGCGCTGTCGCAACACTAAGAAAGAAGAGGTAATAAGCATGAAAAGAAAATTTGCCAAGATTGCTGCCTTCTGTCTGGCAGCGGTAATGTCACTCGGTGCTGCGTCCGGCTGCAGCAGCTCCGGTACAAGCTCCTCCGGCTCGGATTCGTCTGTCGGCTCTGTTTCGGAGAGTAATTCCCAGTCGGAAAGCACTTCCTCCGGAACAGATTCAACAGAGCTCACAAAGCTGAAGCTGCAGGTAACATGGCTGCCGCAGGGTGAATTTATGGGCTACTATGTGGCACAGGCAAAGGGGTATTATGCAGAAGAGGGAATTGATGTAGAGATTATTCCCGGTTCTTCCGATATTTCTTCCCCCGACCAGGTAGAAAATGGCGTGGCTGACCTTGGCGTGTGCTTCTATACAAACCTGCTGACATATCAGGAGGGCGGATATGATGTTGTGAATGTTGCTCAGTTCTATCAGAAGACACCGCTTTGGATGATTTCCAAGAAGGAAAAGGGAATCGAATCGGCAGCCGATTTTAAGGGCAAAAGAATAGGCAACTGGTTCGGCGGCCAGCAGTATGAGCTTTATGCTCTGTGCAGCAAGTACGGTCTGGATATTGATACTGACGTTACATGGATTCAGCAGGATTTCACCATGGACGCATTTTATGATGATGCGCTTGATGTTGCGTCTGTATTCAATTTCAACGAGTATCACCTTGTTCTCGAGTCCGGTTATTCACCCGACGACTTGAATGTAATCAATATCAATGATGAGGGTATAGCAATGCTCCAAGGCTGCCTCTTTGCTGACCGTCAGTGGGCTGCCGATAATAAGGATCTGCTTGTGAAATTCATCAGGGCGAGCGTAAAGGGTTGGCAATATGCCTGCGCAAATCCCGAGGAAGCGGGTCAGATTGTCTGGGACGCAGGCCAGAGCGTATCTCTCGAGCATCAGATTACCATGTGCCAGGAGGTTGCTTCCCTTGTATGCCCCGAAGGATATGACCCGGCTCTCATTGGAAATATTGACCTTGATAAAGTACAGAACACAATCGACCTCGGTCTTCAGTATAACCTGATTTCAACCGAAATCAATCCGTCTGACAGTGTGGATAACAGCTACTGGGAAGAGGCAGTAAAGAATCTCTCATAAAGACAAGCGTACCAAGGGAGGGATAAATTTTGGACAACCAGAAGAATTATTATGACATATCCGAAGCGAATCTTGAGGAATATATAAACTTCCGCAAATTCCGCACGATATATCCGGACTGCCGCAGTCTTCCGTTCGGAAGATTTGAGATTCCCGCTGTGGCAGAGCTGAAGAGGAATTCGGTTCTTTACCGTAAAAAAGCGGTTCCCGAGGCGTTTGGAAAAGCAATGTTCATCTATGGGTATGCAACGGTATCGGAGGGTGACAAGCTCTGGAATCTGCTGTCGGCATTCGACCCGGACAGTATCAAGAATCGTCCCGAATTGTCGTTCAACGAATGGGACGACGGAAGATTTCTTGTGACAATAACTCAGCCGGACGGCAAGGAAGAGTATGTTTTCTTTGTAAAAGCAGAGGATATGGTCAGGTTGTTCGGCGAGTGCAGGAATCCCTCATAGGTTTTTGCCCCGGTTCTGAAAAGACCGGGGCATTCGGCACATTCAGCGAAGCTGAATGTGCCGGCTTGTCGAAAAACTCCATTTAGCCTGCGAAGCAGACTATTAAAAAACACTGCTAT
>CAYRLM010000152.1:0-5963 GCA_964425035.1 uncultured Ruminococcus sp. | reverse complement strand
GGAAAACAAGAGTTTTCCCCCGATTCGCAGACCATAGTCTGCGAATAAAGACTTTATCGACAGACTGACGGCAGAATAATCTGCCTTTTGCCAAAAACTTGTTTAGCCTGCGAAGCAGAACAATGAAATCCGTTTTTGCCCCGGATTTCACGACGTGCTTTAATCCCTGAAAACAATATTTGAATTTTCCATCAAGAGATTTTCTTCCTTGACGCCGAGGAGCGTTTTGTGTTCGGAGGATACGGTGATATCTCCGCTGCAATTGCGCACGGCGACCGTTCCGTCGCAGTCCTCCGAGCCTATCGTTACGGACTGAGCGCCCTCAATGTTGGCGTTGAACGTGCAGTCGGTCATGATTATCTCGCCGAACTGCTTGTCGGCGCCTATGCCGAGAATTTCCTTTGCCCTGAACTCGCAAACCAGACGCATATCCCTCAGCTCAATGCTGCCGCCGCAGGAATAGAACGAACCTATTCCGCCCGTTTTAAGCCCCGACATTGAGAACGACGCACTTCCGTCCGAAATAAAGATCCTGCACGGATCGCTGAAGCTGCCTATGCCCATCGCATACTTCGAGTGATGAACGATACTGAGATAGGACTCGGTGATGACGATATCGGCGTCGGACATCATGCTGCCTATGCCGAGGGTCTTTTTGCCCATCTGTTCGATGAAAAGATTTCTGCACTTGATGTAGATATGCGAGCCGTTGCTGCTTCTGCCGCCGATAGCGACGCTCTTCTCGCTGTCGAGATGTATGCGTATCTCGCCCGACATGTTGATTTCGATATTGCCGTAGTCGGCCGTGCTGCCGGAGCCTATTGCATAGGTCTGCGTCGATGCCGAGTATACATACAGTGTTCCGCCGCCCGTTATTTTCAGGGTAGAGCCGGCAGGAACGTATATTCCGCCCGTGACGTTCACTTCGCCGATGATGTTCAGCGTCATGGTGCTGTTCTGACCGACAACGATAGCCGCCCCCGCGTTCTCGTTCTTTACGTTGATATGTGCCAGATCTATGCGGCAGTCGGTGTTGTCCTTTGCACGGATAGTCATTTCGGAGGTGTAGTTGCTGTTTCCCGTCAGGGTGTACTCCGGCTTGTTGATTATTATGTCGGTGTATCCGTCAAGATCCAGCGCCATAAGAGATATCTCATGCTCGTCGCCGGGGAAGTAGGTCTTTTTCGGGCGGCGGTTCTCCGTCTGGCGGTTGCATTCCACGATTTCCTTTGCGATATCGGGGTTAATTGCCGGAACAATGTCGGCGGAGGGCTTTGCGGTGTAGTAGCCCTGAATGAGATCCACACCCATCGCTATGACGGTCTGAAGCTCCTCTGCAAGCTCCACGCCCTCGGCAAGCGCCATGAAGTTGTTGTCGTGCGCATAATCTATGATATTGCGGGTGAAGTGCTTCTTGCGCTTGTCCTTGTGGATATTCATGATAAGGCTGCGGTCTATTTTTACGACGTTTGGCATGAAGTTCAGCAGGTTGCTGATGTTGGAATATCCCGTGCCGTAGTCGTCGATGGCTATCTGGAAGCCGCAGCGCTGGCTTCTTTCAAGCAGCGTGCGCAGCTGCTCGGAGCTGGCCTCGGTCTGTTCGGTGAATTCCACCACGACATTCTTCATGACGCTGCCGTAAAGCTGGTGAAGCTGCTCGAAATCGGGGTCGGGTAGCGTGCATGCGGGAATGCTGTTGATGAACAGGAGCTTTCCCGAAAGCAGCTGCCGATTTTCGAGGGCAAAGCGCAGGGTATTGAACATGGTGCATTTTTCCACATCATGCATACGGTCGAGCGCCTCCGCATGGGTGAGTATCGTCATCGGTGAAAGCCGCAGATCCTTGTCGGAGCGCATAAGCGCCTCATATGCGTAAATCTCGCCCGTGCGTGCGTTTACTATCGGCTGGAAATGATAGGTGAACAGGTTTTCGTTGAGCAGGCGGATAACGTTCTTGCGCTCCTCGGGGTCGAAGGATTTTGCCGCAGCCTCGGCGGAGGTTTTGTGCATTTTTGTGTGGTTATCCTTGGCAAGGGTGCGCTGATATGCTGCGTCATAGGGCAGCTTTTCGAGGATAGACTTGTCGGTTATCGGCGAGGAAACGGCTGCGGTGTAGATATTCACGCCGTAATCGCTGTCGTGGCTGTTGAGGGAGTTCATTGCGTTTTGCAGACGGTTGGGAACATCGTCCACGGAATTTTTGTCGATTATGCCGGCAATGAAGAACTCGTCGCCGCTTACTCTTACAACGATATCGCTGTCGCCTGCGGCGTTGGAGAGAGCCACGCCCAGAGAGGAAAGCACTCTGTCGCCCTCGGCATAGCCGTATGTATCGTTAATGCCCTTGAGGTTCTCCACGTCTATGGAGATTATGCGCAGCAGCCTTGAGGGGTCGTTGAACCTGCCGCAGCGTTCGGTCATAATTCTGGTATAGCCGCGCATATTGAGCAGACCCGTGAGGGAATCACGCACCTGTGCGTCGGTCACGGCGTCGTTGTAGAGAATGTGGCGGCGCTGCTTTTCGAGGGCGCAGGTTACGCTGCGAAGCCACTTAACGTAGGATTTGTCGTAAATACGCCCGGAATCGCCGTAGGACAGCGCCACATAGCCGTAATTCACGCCCATGAAGTGCAGCGAGGTGAACAGGAACGCCGCAGGCTTATCCCGCTTTTCAAAGATAGCGGGCAGCAGCTGCTCTCGCGGGAACTTTCTCAGCATATCCACGGAGCCTTTTCCGTCCATGCGCTGTAAGGACAGGCATATGCGGTCGGTGAAGCCGGGGTCGGGCACTGCGTTGTGCATTACCTGATCGTTGAAGCACATCCAGAAGCCGTTAAAATCTCCGAGAAAATGAGTATACCAGTTCACCTTCCAGAGGAAATCCTGAAAGGTTTCTGCGGCTATCATATCCTCGGACATGAAGTTGTAGTAGGAATCGACGCCGTTCTGCTGCATTACCGTCATAGTACCCAGAGCCTCTTTGCACAGGGTGCCTATATTCAGCCGGCGGCAGCCGCAGGTGTGTCCGGGGGAGAGTGTGACAAGGCTGTCCTCTCGTTCGGGGACATATTCGCCGCCCCTTACCTTTGCGATGATGTATCTTGCGGCGTTGCGTGCCATTGACGTGGGGTCGCGCAGTGCGGAGGTTATGTTGATGTAGTCCGTGCCGTAAGGCTCTTTCTGGTTGAAGCCCGTGAGCAGAAGATCATCGGGGACGTTCACTCCCTTTTCGGCGAAAGCGGCAAGCACCTGCACCGCCGTGAGGTCGGAGCAGCATACCACTGCGTCGGGCAGACCGTTTGCGATTATCTCGTCAACGATTACGCTGAAATCTCCCGCCCAGTCGGGGCCGTGGTGAATACGCTTCTCGGGGATATCGTACCCGCGTTTTTTCATCGACTTGACGAAATATCTCTGCATACTGTCGTGGAAGGGATCAACGGGGCCGCCGATGTAGTCTATGGTCTTTACGCCGTGCTGATCCATCAGGTGCGATATTATCATCTCTGCGGCAGGCTCGTAGTTGTACTCCTGGTTTGCGAAGCAGTCGGTTTGGCTGTCGTAGGAGATAACGGGCCCCTTGAAATCCCGGCGGATACGCTCTATCAGCTTTTCACGGGTGGGGACATCGTTTATGCTGGAGGGGAAGATGATGATACCGTCCAGCAGGTTAAGGTCTATCAGGTCGTACACGGAGTTTTCCGCAGCGTCGTATTCCTGACTGCCGGACATCATCAGCGAAGAGAAAATCGCCGCGTCCATGCCTGCGGCAAAAAGCTCCTCCTGCATATATTCCAGCGAACGGGTGAAAAATATGTACTCCGCTTCTGCGGCTATTATCCCGATAAGTGGTCGCTGTTTTTCCAAAGCAAACTCTCCTTTTTTTAATATGAGATATTTTAATATATAGGTATTTATCATATTATAACATATTTATATATACAATTGCAACAGTGAACAAGCGGTTTTGTGCGTATTGACGGAAATATTTGGCGAAAATTATATTCCGTTAAACAACAAAAGAGTAATAAAATCATGTAATGACCTGTAAAACCCTTTACTGCGTACCGCCGTTGTATCACCAAACAAACTTTGTGCAAATTGCCATGCCCGGATTATTTGCATTTTATTCGGATATAGTGTATAATATAATAGGTTATTATACGCATAAAGAACAGAATTGATTTGGGAGAATAAACATGACAGAACTATTAATGATATCCTCGGCAGAAGCGGCGGAAGCGGCTTCCGTCGGGGAGAATGCGTTCATCGGTGCGGTAAGGGCGGTGAACGACGCAATAAGCGGCGTGGTGTGGGGCTGGCCGGCGCTGATACTCCTGCTGTTTGTCGGGGTGCTGATGTCGGTGCTGACGAAATTCTTTCAGATTTCTCACATCGGCAGGTGGTTCAAATGTACCATCGGCGCAGTATTCAAGGACAAGAGCGTCACAAAGCACACGAAGGACAAGCAGATATCCCAGTTCCAGAGCATATGTGCGGCGCTTGCCTCCACCGTCGGCACGGGAAATATTGCGGGAGTTGCCTCCGCAATAGTCACGGGAGGCCCGGGTGCGGTATTCTGGATGTGGGTTATGGCTTTTTTCGGCATGATGACGAATTTTGCCGAGAACGTGCTGGGAATACTCTACCGTGTAAAAAACAAGGACGGCGAGTGGAGCGGCGGCGCAATGTACTATCTGAAGCACGGTCTTGGCGGCAAAAAGCACTGCAAAACGCTCGGCTCGGTGCTGGCGGTGCTTTTTTGCGTGTTCTGCCTGTTTGCGTCGTTCGGCATAGGCAATATGATGCAGATTAACACGATATCCACCAACATGAGCAGCACCTTCGGCATTCCCGGCTGGGTGACGGGTCTTGTGCTGATGGCGATTGCGGCGCTTGTGGTAATCGGCGGCATTAAGCGCATTGCGCTTGTTACCGAAAAGGTAGTGCCGATAATGGTTGTGTTCTATCTGGTGGGAACTCTGGCGGTATGCATAAAGAACATCGGTCAGTTCGGGGCGGTGTTTGAGTCCATATTCAAGAGCGCTTTCAACATGGAGGCGGCGATAGGCGGCGTTGTGGGTCAGGGCGTAAAGGCTGCGATAGAGATGGGCATGAAGCGGGGAGTTTTCTCGAACGAAGCCGGGCTCGGCTCTTCGGTAATGGTTCACTGCAATTCCAACGTAAAGGAGCCGGTAAGCCAGGGCATGTGGGGAATATTCAGCGTATTCACCGACACCATTGTCGTATGCTCGCTGACTGCTTTTACGATACTTTCCTCCGGGCTTTTCGACCTCGGCACAGGCAGGCTTGCCTCGGATTATGCATATCTTTCGGAGAACACGGGCTCTATTGTGGGCGTTGCGTTCAAAAATAATTTCGGCGAAGCGGGGCGGTATATTGTGGCGATAGCGCTGCTTCTGTTTGCGTTCTCGACAATGCTCGGCTGGAGTCATTACGGAACAAAGGCGTTCGAGTATCTTTTCGGCACAAAGGCGACGCTGTTCTACAAGGTGGTGTTTGTTGCCGCAATATTCGGCGGCGCCACCATGGGCGAGAACCTCGCATGGGAGCTTTCCGACACCTTTAACGGCATGATGATGATACCAAACCTTATAGGCGTGCTGGTGCTGTCGCCGATGGTGTACAAATGCACGAAGAACTACATAGACCGCCACGTCCGTCACATGAACACGGAGCCTATGCTGTCAGCCCACGAGGAAATCCAGCGTGAACAGGCGCTGGCTCTGGAGATTGAGCAGAAAAAGCTTGCGGAAATAGGCGTTGACAGCGATTATGCGGAATAAAAAAATCACATAAAAATGCCGGGGCTGTGAAGTAACAGCCCCGGTACGCTTGTCTAACCCCCGCCGCAGCGGAATAAAAGTTTTCGGTCCAGCCTTTTTCAAAAAGGCTGGCGGGGGCGGGGCAGAGCCCCGCACTCGGCGCAAAGCGCCGCCACT
>CAYRLM010000151.1:0-6060 GCA_964425035.1 uncultured Ruminococcus sp. | reverse complement strand
CTGTACCTTGCCGTTGTCGTCCACCCACGGAACACGGAAGATAATCTGTCTTTCAGGCTCAACTATTCTGTCGAATACGCCTGCGTCAATCAGATCCTGTCTTTTTTCAGCAACAGGCTGAAGGGTTTCAAAAACCTCTGTAACCGCCTGAATGAACTCAGGCTCGCCGGGGTTTCTCTTCTTTACGGTCTCCAGTAAGTCTGCGAGATATTTGTTAGTTAACGCCATTGTTAAGTAACCTCCTAAAAAAATTCCTCCGCAGTCGCTCAAAAGTGCCTGTATTTTACGGTGTTCCAACTGTAAATGCGCCTCAGCCCTACGGACTGTATTCATTATACTACATGTCGTTTGATTTTGCAAGATAGTTTTGAGATTTTTTCATTCAGAAAATGCTTTTTGTTTACTTGCGACAACATATATGTGTTACAGTTGTATATATTGCACAGTTTATTTTACTGAAAAATCCTGCCGCACTGAACCGATCCTGCAAAAATGCGCAGAAAAACGCCTGTTTCCAAGCCTGCGGAATTGTCCCGCAGTATGCGCCAAACAGCGCAGCAATGCCGTTGTAACGCTTTCTGCCGCATTGTGGGAATTATGCTCCCGATCCGAAACTGCGTCGATTTATGCGGTTTATGAAATATTGCGTTCAAAAAATTTCATTTTGCCGACCATTAAAAGGAAACAACCACCACAAGCGATAAAATTGCGCCAAAAAAATTGCAGAAACCACTTGACAACAACAAGCTGCTTGTGATATAATCTGTACATACAAAAAGATTTTCATGCACACCAGAAAATATGAACAAAGGAAGTGATCAATATGCCTGATGTTATAGGCGCTTTGGAGCGTGCGCGCACAATGGAGCAGGAAATATCAACGCAGCTCGAGCATATCGAAAGGCTGCACAGAATAGCGAAACGTGCACAGGAGTCGTCGGTATATGCACAGCAAACCATAGATAAGCTTACACGGCTGGAGCGTCAGCTTAACGACGCTGTTGACCTTATGTGCGACGCAAAGGCGGACGCACTGCGGTATATCAGCTTTCTCTCCGGCGAGGAGCGGAGCATTATCGAGGGGTACTATATTCTCGCCAAAAGCTGGCAGCAGCTGTCATACGACCTGTACATGAGCGAGCGCCGAGTGTACATGCTGCGAAAAAGCGGTCTGGCAAAGCTTCTGGACAGGTTCGGCGGCAATGCTCCACTGTCAGGCGGAGCTTGCGGCAAACATAACGCCGCCGAACGAAATATCTGAGAAAGGAGTTCAACATGGGTATCGGAGGAAGAATACGCACTCTGCGGGAGCGTGCCGGGATAACGCAGGAGGAGCTTGCACGGCGGCTGGGGGTAACTCCGTCCGCTGTCGGCAACTATGAACGTGAAATAAGCCACCCAAAGGAGGAGGTTCTGTACAGACTGTTCACGGCGCTCTCCTGCGAGCCGAACGAGTTATTCTCGGACTTCTACAACGCAAAGCTGTCACCCGAGCAGCTTCATCTGGCGAAATACCGCGAGCTGGACGAGCATGGCAGGGAGCTTGTGAACGCCTGCACCGAGATAGAGTTCCGGCGCTGCACCGATGGGCTTACCGCCGTCGCAGCCAGAAGCTTCACAAGGAAAACAGCCCAACCGCAGCTGCGGCTGAGCAAGAGAGAGGGTGCGGGCAGCATACATGATCTGCCCGGCAACAGGGGGGACGATATATGACGGGTACACAGGCGCTTGCACGCTGCGGCGCAGAAGCGCTGCCGATCAGCGTTTATACTGTCGCGGACTTTTACGGTATCGAGGTCACCAATTATGTGAATTTCACCAAAATTTACACGGTACAGCAGCGGCAGCTTTTGAATATAAGTTCAGGCGGCTTCAGCTGTATGGCGGACGGCAGGTTTATTTGCGTGCTTAACCCCAATCTGTGCCAGCGTTCCCGCCGCAAATGGACGGCCGCACACGAGATAGGGCATATCCTGTCGGGGCATATAACCTGCGCCTCACCGGAGCTTACCCAAGAGCAGGAACGGCAGGCGGATCGCTTTGCCGCCGAGCTTCTGGCGCCGCTCACCGTGCTTCATTTCTGCGGAGTTTCTTCGGCGCTTGAAATAGAAAGGCTGTGCGGTATCTCAAGACAGGCGGCGGAGCTGCGGTTTCGGGAGCTTTCGCAAATGCGCCGCCGACAGGAGGACTTGTACCGTTCGGGACTTCGGCAGACTATGACGCTGACATCTGACGAAATCCCAGAGCTGACCGCACCGCAGAGCGTTTTTCTGAGCCGTGAATGCGACCGTGAGATATTCATGCAGTTCTCGCCGTTCATCGGCAACTATATCAGCCACCGTTCCGTTAATGACAATTACGAGCAGTATCTTATCAGAAAATCACGGCAGCCTATGGTTATATAAAAACGGCAGACCGTCGAAAATATTCCGTGGGGCTTTTTCGACGCTTGATTATTGATCCAATCTGAAATGAACCGGTATCCCGTTGCGGTATTCAAGCTGCGGCTCTCCCTGAATAAGCGGCAGAAAGTAGTTCAGTGCGTCTACGGTAACATTGTTGCCTGCTTCGTTTATCCACTCCCTCGGGAATTTCTTCTCCTGATTGGCGACATTCTCGATTTTTGCGGGAATAATCTCCACACGGTAGGGGTTGTTGCTTATCCTGCGGAATGCCATCATAACGCCGCTGCTGCCGTATTCCAGCGCAGACCTGACCGCTTCTCTGCCGATACGCTCCGCCTCCGTCAGGTCGGTGAGGGACGCAATGTGTGAGCTGCACCGCTGCATTACGTTAAGCTCGATGGAACGAACCTTGCAGCCGATATTTTCCTTGGTGTACTCCTCCAGCCACTTCCCTATTCCGGAAAGGTACTTGTGTCCGAATGCGTCCACCGCTTCGGAGGAGTGGAAGCCGTCGCCTGGCGTTATTCCCTCGGATACCGCAACCAGCACCGCCTTGTAGCGCAGCTGCGCCTGCTTTAGGTCTTGAAGGTACTTTTCGGGCGAAAATTTCCCCTCCGGAAGATAAATCAAATGCGGAGCAGGCTCGCCGTTCGCCCGCAGCACACAGGAGCTTGCCGCCAGCCAGCCGGCTTCCCTGCCCATTATCTCGACTATCGTAACCGACGGGATAGAATATACTCGGCTGTCACGGATTATCTCCTGAAGCGTCGCCGCAACATACTTCGCCGCCGAACCGAAGCCGGGCGTGTGGTCTGTTTCCGTCACGTCGTTGTCAATGGTCTTGGGTACTCCCACCACCTTAATGCGGATATCCTTTTCGGCAAAATAGCTGTGAAGCTTCATTACCGTGTCCATGGAGTCGTTGCCGCCGATATAGAAGAAAGCGCGGATATTATGACGGTTGAACACCTCCGTTATGCGCAGGTAGTCGGTTTCGTCCTCATGCCAGTCCTTAAGTTTGAAGCGGCAGGAGCCCAATATCGTGGACGGCGTGGTCATCAGCAGCTGCTTGTCATGCTCGTCCACCAATATGCTTCGCAGGTTCAGCAGCCTGTCGCCAAGTATTCCCTCAATGCCGTTTTCTGCGCCGAATATCTCGTCTATCTCACCGTTCTGCTCCGCACCGTTGAAAACCCCGGTAAGGCTCGCATTGATTGCCGCCGTTGGCCCGCCGGACTGTGCAACTGCAATATTAAACATAACGTTCCTCCTGTTTTATCCGTGTGGGTAAATCATGATATAATTTTAGCATATACTGCAATAATATTCAATAGCCGTAATAGACAAAAAAGGACAGAAAAACTCTGTCCTTTTATCTATAATATGGAAAATAATCAAGTCTGACCCCGACGTTCAGTCGCCGAAGGAAATGCCGATATCCCGTGCGGTTTTAACCATCTTGCAGTCTACGGGTACGAACTTGGTTTTCATCGCAACATCGCCAAGCGGGTTCTGGGTGATTTTTCCGTCCACCATTGCGACCGTATAGCCGAACTTACCGTCTTTTAACAGCTGTGCCGCATGTGCACCGAACTGCGTTGCAAGTATCCTGTCGTAAGCAGACGGACTGCCGCCGCGAAGCATATGTCCGGGTACTACCGTTCTGGTTTCAAGTCCTGTCATGGCTTCGATATCCTTTGCGATACGCACGGTGGCTGTGGTGTAGCCTGCCTCGGTGCGCAGACGCATGCGCTCCTTCCTCTTGAGCTTTGCCTCCTCTACATCGAAGCAGCCCTCCGCCACTGCGAGGATAGAGAAGTTCTTTCCAGCATCGGCACGTCTGCGGCACGCATCGGCTACCTTTTCGATGTCATAGGGTATCTCGGGCAGCAGGATTATGTCTGCGCCCCCCGCAAGTCCGCTGTAAAGCGTCAGCCAGCCTGCCTTGTTGCCCATAATCTCGATTACCATTACTCGGCTGTGGGAATTGGCAGTGGTATGGATACGGTCGATGACCTCCGTACCGATATCCACCGCAGAATGGAAGCCGAATGTAACGTCCGTCCCGAAAATATCGTTGTCTATGGTCTTGGGAAGTCCGATGACGTTAAGTCCCTCTTCGGACAGCATGTTTGCGGTCTTATGTGTGCCGTTTCCGCCGAGGGTGAAAAGACAGTCAAGCTTCAGCTCCTTGTAGGTGTCCTTCATTTCCTTTACCTTGTCAACCTTGTCGTCCTCGATAATCTGCATCATCTTGAACGGGGTACGCTTTGTGCCGAGGATAGTTCCGCCCTGCGTCAGTATTCCGGAGAAATCGGACGGCTGCATGCTTTTATACACGCCGTGTATCAGACCGTGATAACCGTCGTGGATACCGATTATCTCCACCTTGTCCTCGCCGAACGTTTCATAGATAGCCTTGGCAGCGCCTCTTATCGTGGCGTTAAGTCCGGGGCAGTCGCCGCCGCTGGTGAGCATACCAACTCTCAGTTTTCCCATTGTTTTTTCCTCCTGCGTTTATTTATCCGGGACGTTACCCGGAAGGATTTCGGGTAAAGCTTACGTTATGCCTTCTTTTTGAGTATTCTGCGTATATCGCTGCCATAAAACGGCATCAGGTGGAAGCTCAGCAGCCGAGAGCAGATTTTGTCCTGATAATGCTTGCCAAGCTCTCCGGTGCTGTAATTTGTGCTGACTATCATCGGCAGCCCTCGGCTGATGCGGCTGTTTATCATCTCATACAGCAACGAGCCGTACAGCGGCTTATCCATCTCGGCGCCGAGGTCGTCCAGTATCAGCAGGTCGCACCCTGTCAGCGCAGACATCGTGTCGTTGTCAGATTTGCCGAAATACTCGCGCTCCAGTATCCGCAGCAGCTCGGGGGAAGAACCGTAAATAACGCTGAAGCCCTTGTCCATAACCCCCGAAGCTATCGCAAGCGACAGGTGCGTCTTTCCGAGCCCGGTGGCGCCTGTCATCAATATGCCCTCGCTGCCCGTTGAAAACCTCTCGGCGTATTCACGGCAGTATGCCAAATTACGCTCCATTATGACGCGCTCAGACACTCTAAGGTCGGGATTTATCAGATCGGGATAAAGGTCAAGCCGAAAGCTCTCGAACGAGGACAGCTCCAGCGGAGAATTCTCGTTAAGTTCCTTCGCCGCCTCCTCCAGCATCAGCCGCCGAAAGCAGCTGCACCATTTCCCGTCAGCCGTGCCTTTGTCCTTACATTTGGGACAGGTGTATATCGGCTCGAGATAGTCCACAGGATATCCGGCATTTTTCAGGAGCTCCGCCATGCAACGCTGAGTGCTGCGGTTGTCATGCTCAAGCTGAGATACTCCCTGCGATACCTCGCCGCCCTGCATTATCAGGAGTATCAGCTTATGCCCCGTTTCCGCAAGCCTGTCGGCAAGTTCTCGGTATTCCGGGAGCTTCTCATAGACCTCCTGACGGCGCATGTCGGTCAGTATTTTATTGTTTGCGCGGCGGCTGTTGAGCCTGTCCATCGCTGCGTTGAAATAATGCTCGTTAAAACTCATGCGTCACCCTCTGTGCGGTCACTGATACTGTCGCCGCAGCTCCTCCATAACGTCGTCCATGTCGATAGAGGAGCTGCCGCCGTCCTGCGTTTTCGGCTTGCTGCGGCGCTCCT
>CAYRLM010000150.1:0-6068 GCA_964425035.1 uncultured Ruminococcus sp. | reverse complement strand
ATTACTGTTCTGCCAGAAAGTTTTCGACCAAGTCGTAGATATGCTCAGGGGAGGCTTCATATCTGTTGAGGGCGTCCAAAAATGCCATTATCGCTGTGCGGCTGGGGGTTATGTCGTCAACGGTGCATTCTCCGGAGGTCACGCCGTAGCCGGTGCAACATTCGCCTGTTTCTGAGGTATACTGCTTTTCGGTTATCTTCCACATATGGGTGCTCCTTTTTACATCTGATTAATGTTAGCGATATGCCGAATATGCTGCGCATAACAAATTCGGCAGTAATTTTTATACGACTTAAGTGTATACTCAAAGTATAACATCAAAAAAATGATATGTCAATAAGTTTAGTGTTAAGATTTCGCTAAGAGTTTACAGTTGACTGAAAATTACAAAATGTTATATTATATGAAAATAAAAAACCTCAGCTTTGCGGCTGAGGTCAGTGGGGTCTAAAAATTGCTTTTGAAGAAGTTATTTTATAATCCTTTTTTTGTCACGGCTTTTCCGGAAACGAGCGTATGCTGTGCGGACGCTTTGGCAAAAATGCAGGGCAAGCGCCGTAAATAAGCAAAATACGGCGTAACGGCGGTCGGCTGCCGCAGGTTTACGTTGATTACCTGCTATGTATCATTTTGCGTATAATCGCTATCGGAATCAGAATCCAACCCAGAAAAAATCCCGCAAATAATCTTCTGAGGAACAGGGTTCCGGGCTGAAATTCAATGACGATCTTATTATAATAAAGCGTCCACCCTGTTGCCCAGTATCCTGCCACGATATATACAATTACAAGAATTGCTGCCATAATTTTAACCTCCTTTTTATTCTGACAGAATTTCCTGCCGTAAAATTATTGTATCACTTTGACGGATTTTTTTGGTAAGCTCGAAGCTTACTTTTTTGTTTTTATTAAAATTTTTTTATTAAATTCACGTTTGGCGCTTCGGACTTTCGGATTTACCGCAAAAAAATAACCCCGGTCACAGAACCGGGGGGTTATTAGTAACAGATTTTATTAAACGTAATACGGATTGGGTTTGCACAAAAGTATGATGAAGTCTATGAGCGTGCCTACGCCGCAAAGTCCGGCGGTACACAGCCAAAGAATGCCGGTGCCTATTTTTCCTTCATAGAAGCGGTGTACTCCAAGTCCGCCAAAGAAAAAGCACAGCAATACGGCAACCCATTTGTTCTTTGGTCTGCCGTACTGTACGGGTGCGCCCGAATAGGAAGCGCTGCTGTTGACGTTGTTGTTGGTATTGTTGATGACGATAGGCTGACCTGCGGAGGAATTGTGCAGCTCTTCAACCTGACAGCCGCAGTGTGTGCAGACTACTGCCGCTTCGGGTATACGCTGTCCGCAGTGCTTGCAGAATTTTGTCTGACCCTGTATGGGCTGCTGGTAAGTCGGCTGAGGTGCCTGATAGGACTGCTGCTGAGGATATTCCTGCTGATACTGCTGAGGAGCTTGCTGCTGATATGTTCCCTGTGGCTGCTGGTATTGTACGCCGGCTGACTGCGGCTGCTGCTGAACAGGCTGGGACGGATAGACTTCTCCGGTAGACGGATCCCGCCAGCCCTGCGACTGAGCGCCGCCGTTGTCAGTGGGCTTTGTCAGGCTTATTCTTGAATTTTCGTCCATATTCTTACCTCCATTATTTGCGGTCGGCAGATTTACCAAACCATCGGAAAGTTTATTCATAGTGAGAATATTTGTTCAAAAATATTCGCTACACAAATATTGTACCATAAATATATCTTTTTGTTAAGAGGATTTTCACATTTTTTATCACATTGTGCGAACTTTGTTGAATATCACTAAATTCAAGAGGATATTTTTGGATAAAAGCGCATTGGCGGCTTGAAGTTGCGGCTTCGCCGCTGCCGCCGCCAACGCTCGCATTTTCCCTTCGCCGCCGTATGGGGCGGCGATTTCACTTCGTGAAAACGGGAAAATGCGCTGTTGTGATACGGAATACTTTTTTGTGATTGCGCATTGGCGGCTTGAAGTTGCGGCTTCGCCGCTGCCGCCGCCAACGCTCGCATTTTCCCTTCGCCGCCGTATGGGGCGGCGATTTCACTTCGTGAAAACGGGAAAATGCGCTGTTGTGATATTGGAATACTTTATTGTAATTGCGTTCTGTTCAAAGCGAGCAGAGGTGCGCTGCGCCAAGTACGGGGGCAACGTTTGTTTTTGGGTTAATCGTTCGTGTACAGTGTGTAGACCATCTTTATCATGTCCCCGTAGGTGAAGGAGGCTGTCGGGTCAAGCTTGCTCTCCGTGAATGCGCCCATGCCGTAGGCTATCGCATAATATCCCACTCTGGGATTATCATCGGAAATATCGCTGAACGGCGACTTGTATATGCCCTTTATCCTTGCTACCTTGACGCTTGTTACGGAGCGTGTGAAGATTATCAGCGCCGCACTTCTGGTGAGCAGTCTGTCGGTATCGCTGCTGTCAACGGATACTCCCATAAGATTGCCGAAAATGCCGTAGGTTACGGGGTCGTTTTCGCTGAACTTTTCGGAGGATATCAGCATACCGTGGTCGGAAAGCTTCTGCGCCATTTTCAGCACCTTTTTGTCGGTTATGCCCGATAAGTCGTTCTTTTCGCTGCTGCGCTGCCAGCTGTATATCGGCTCGCCCGTAAAGGCGTCGGCGTATACGGTGTTATCCGTGCCGTATACAAGAACCGTCTTGGTCTTTTTGCGATTGACCTTTGCGAGATAATACAGGTTAAGGTCGTTGTCCTGCCAGAATTTCTTCATCAGCTGCTTTTCGGTGAGTATTCCGTCGGGGGACGGCAGAGCGATGTCGGTGTAGTTTATTCTGTAGCTTGTAAGGCGCATATCCTTGTCGAGGCTCAATGATATGCTGTCGCCGGATACTATGATATCGTTTGCGTATCTGTCCCAGTCGTATGTTCCGCCGCTGTATACCGTTATGCCGTCCGAGTTCTCCCATTCGTGAACATAGCCGGTGAAATCCTGATATTCGACGAACTTATCTCCGGCGAAAGATGCGGCTATCTGTTTCGACAGTTCCTCCGCCTTTTGCTCGTCATAGCTGTATGCCGTGCCGCTCTTATTGTCGTCATAGCAGCTGTAGTTGATAATCTCTCCCGTTTCGGCGTTTACGGTAAGGCTGACGCTGATAATATCGGCGGTTTCCTCGGACGAGGACAAAGAAGAATATTTAGCGTAATCGTATTCGTCCCAGTTTTCGTCCCAGTTTTCGTTTGTGAATGTCACTTGATAGAAATAGGACTTGCTTCCGTTTGTGTCGGTGCGGTACAGGTAGGAATAGCTAAGCTCCATATCGTCATTGTAGACGAGCCATTCGTTGCTTTTCAGCAGCTTTATCACGGCGTCCTTATTGCCGTAGGGGAGATTTTTGGTTATCTCCTCGGTTTCGGCCGGGGTGTAGCTGCCGGTTTCGGGATTGCCGCCGTCGGCTACATCGGCGGCAGCCTCTGTTGTTTCATATTCATCGTCGTAATAACCGTCGGCTGTGAAATCGCTCTTTGAACCCGTAAAGGCGTTGATGTTGCCGTAATCGGTCTGACGATATACAATTCTGGGAGTCACAAGCCCTGTCTGCCAGTCGTAATCAAATTCGTACTGCGGCTTTATGGATATCATTTCGGCGTATTTTTCCTTTGCCTCGGCTTCGGAAATAGCGTTATCGGCGCTCTGGAATGAGGCGTTGGGGTGCCAGTTGATCGAGAAGGCGAGAAGCTCGCCGGTGTCCTTATCCAGAGTTATTGTGCCGCTGTCGTTGGATACGGGTATGCCGTTTTTCATGCGGACAAGGCTGAAGCTTGCGCTGTTGCCGTACAGTCTTATATTAAGACTGTCGCGGTCAATGTCGATCACGTTTGCTATCGACGGGTCGAGCTGCTTCACAAGCGCTTTCGCCTTTTTGTAGAGCCGGTCGCCCGTGAGCTTTGCGAGGGTCTTTTCATCGCCGTATTTCCAGCTGTCGGAGGAGTAGTAGTCGAGTATCATGTCGCCGCACACCGTTACGGTGGCTGATTTGTAGTTTGCGGCGCTGCCGGGAGTGTTCCAGCTGAGACGATAGACGGTTTTCAGGTTCTGGGTTGACACACGGTAGCTGAACTCGCTGAGTTCATCGGGAATGCTGATACGG
This sequence comes from uncultured Ruminococcus sp., assembly GCA_964425035.1. Lineage (GTDB taxonomy): Bacteria > Bacillota > Clostridia > Oscillospirales > Ruminococcaceae > CAG-115. The sequence continues at coordinate 1,917 of CAYRLM010000150.1, read as the reverse complement.
CTTTTCGCTGTGGTTATTGCGGCGGCAATGGCTTCGCTGTTCTCGTTGTCGGCGAATGCCGTTATGCTTGTGGTTGTCAGCGCAGTCACCGCTGCCATGGATAATGCAAGTACTCTTTTTTTCATGATAAAACCTCCCTTGTTGATTTGCGGCATTACTGCCGTTCTGACAATAAAACCGGGAAGAGGTCAAAAAGGTTGCAGGATTTGAAAATTTTTTTGAATTATCCGATTTTCGCTCTTGATAAGAATGCTTTTACCTTATTTATAAGTATAGGAACACGGTCGCCGTATTTTTGTACGGCGCGCTTCGGATATATTCCGTATCGGTGGTTTTTGTTGGAATTTATGGGACTATAAAATATGTTAAATATGCACATTGCATATATCAAAAACTATGTTAAAATTCGTACAAAATGACGGACGGGAGCGAGGCTGAATTTTTAGTGAATTTAACAATAAAAAAACCTTCGATTTACATAATGTTACATTTTATCACTCCATAAATGAATAATTACAAAACGGTTACAAAACCGGTTTGTGAAAAATTCACAAAAATGAGGGGGTCGGTTCGTTTGACATTCATGAAAAAAAGGGCTATAATAACATCACTGCCGCAGGAGTGCGACAGCGACAGCTTTGCTGTACGCACTATGTATTACTGCGAAAGCCGTATAGATATATAAACAACGGCTTCGGAATCATGCAATGCTCTGTTGGGGACAGTGCGTTTGCTTCAGCCGAGGGCTTTCCCCAAAAGCCTGACGCTGCACGGAAGCTACCCCCGGAAACGGGAAGGATTGCCGGGAGGGCATGGGTAGCTGCTCAGGAGGCAAATATGAAACCACAGATAATCAATGCCAAGATGAACAGGCTTTTGTTCAGGAGCAGGTTTGTCAAGGCGGCATTATTTGCAGCCGCCGTCTTTATGGTGGCGCTTATGACCGGTTCGATCTATCTGAAAGATCGTGTTTACATCACCGACAACGGCATAACAAGAGAACTGATGACATCTGAAACAGATGTATACGCAATACTCAGATCGGCAAGCTATCAGCTGGGTACGAACGACAAGGTGTCCTATGAGGCTGCCGGGAGCAATACTGCTTATATCACCATTCACCGTGCGTTTGACGTGACGGTCAATGTTGACGGAGAAGCAATTACGGTTGCCCTCATTGACGGCACTGTGGGAGATGTGCTTGACAAGGCGGGAGTAACGCCGGGCGAATATGACGAGCTGTCATGCGCACTCACAGACAAGGCTTACGAGGGCATGGAGATCACCGTCACCCGCATAAGCTACGTTACGAGGGAAGATACCTCTGAAATAGCGTATGATACCGTATATAAGGACAACTCAAATCTTGCTGTCGGCACACAGACGGTTGTCACCGCCGGGGTTCCCGGTACGAGAGTTACGACAGTGAGAGAAAAATACGTTGACGGAGTGCTTGACGAGCAGGAGCTTATCGGCGACGAGGTAACGGCTGAGCCTGTGACGGAGGTCATAGAGCGAGGAACGGCGCTGGCTGTTCCCTACTCGAAGATGGACGATCCGGAGGCGCTGACGCTGGTGAACGGAATTCCGGCGCAGTACAGCCGGGTAATCTCCGGTAAATCGACGGCGTATACCGCAGCGCGGGGAGCTTACACCGCCAGCGGACGTATCGCAGAGATAGGCACATGTGCGGTAAATCCCAACGTTATCCCTTACGGCAGCAAGCTTTATATTGTTTCGCAGGACGGCAGCAAGGTTTACGGCTATGCGGTGGCTGCGGATACGGGTATCGCCCTGATGGACGGTACGATTGCGATAGACCTTTATTTCGGAAGCACGCAGGATCACTACTATGACAGCTGCGCTTGGGGCGCTGTTCAGGTTGATATCTATGTTCTGGAAGAGGGCAACGGATAA
>CAYRLM010000149.1:0-6094 GCA_964425035.1 uncultured Ruminococcus sp. | reverse complement strand
AGTTTTCCCCCGATTCGCAGACGATAGTCTGCGAATAAAGACTTTTTCGACAGTCTGCTATAATATCCAATAATATTATACTCATTCCCGTTTTCTTGTCAAGCCCGTTTTCTTGTCAAGCAATAATTTGCAAGCCAACATGACCTTTTTTGACCGAAAAATCTATTTGACAGCAGATTGTATTCAAGAATATACGCCGCATTTTTGTACATTTTGCATATTATTATTCAACAATATCTGCGAATTTCTACAAACTTTGCGTCAAAATGAACATTTTTGAGCCGAAGCACTTGAAAATGAGCGTTGGGTATGCTATTATATGTTCAAGACAAGCCAAATCGGTTCGGAACGGTTCAAAATCTCATGATACAAAAGGGAAAACAACATGCTAACAGAAGAACGTCATCAGATTATAATAGAAGCGGTGAACAGTCACAGCGGCGTCACCATCGCAGAGCTGAGCAGAATACTTGACGTATCTCAGTCAACGGTGAAAAGAGATCTGAATATTCTTGCGGAAGCGGGAAAAATAACAAAGGTCAGGGGCGGTGCGATAGCGCTTTACGAAAGCTTCTCGGCGATAGAGAAAACGGCGGAGGAAAAAGCGGCGATATTCACTGCTGAAAAGGCTGCGATAGCCGAATATGCGGCTTCGCTCGTTGAAAACGGAGATTTCGTGTTCATCGACGCGGGAACCACAACGGAAAAAATGATAGAACACCTGCCCACCAAGGACGTCACCTTTGTCACAAACGGATATATTCACGCAAAAAAGCTGGCGCACAGAGGGTTCAGGGTGTATATCACGGGCGGCGAAATAAAATCCGCAACGGAAGCGATAGTAGGTGCGGAGTGCGTTCTTAATCTCAAAAGCTACAATTTCACAAAGTGCTTCATCGGGACGAACGGTATCTCGCTCACCGCAGGCTTCACCACCCCGGACGTCAACGAGGCGAGAGTGAAATCGGCGGCGATTGACAGCAGCCGCAAAACGTTTGTGCTGGCGGATCGCTCCAAATTCGACAAAATCACCTCGGCAACGTTCGCACAGCTGGGCAGGGCGGAAGTGATAACCGACACGCTGACGAATAAAAAATACGCGGAATATACAGTTATCAGGGAGGTGCTGTGATGATCTATACGGTAACGTTCAACCCGGCGATAGACTACATCGTACACACAAGGGAGCTGAAGCCCGGAGCAACCAACCGCTCCGACAGCGAGGAGATATATTTCGGCGGAAAGGGAATAAATGTTTCCGTTGTTCTCGGCGAGCTGGGCGTAAGCTCAAAGGCGCTGGGCTTTGTCGCCGGATTTACGGGGGCGGCTATCGAAAAGGGCGTTTCCGACAAGGGCATAGACGCCGAATTTGTGCGCCTTGCCGAAGGCTTCTCCCGCATAAATGTGAAGATAAAATCCGATGAGGAAACCGAGCTGAACGGTCAGGGCCCGAAAATCCCGGAAGAAGCCGTGGAGCAGCTTTTCGCAAAGCTTGACAGGCTTCGGGACGGCGACACACTTGTGCTTGCGGGGAGCATTCCCTCCTCGCTGCCGCCCGATATCTACGAGAAAATCCTCGCAAGACTGGACGGAAAAAATATCCGCACGGTGGTGGACGCCACAAAGGATCTGCTGGTAAGAGTGCTGAAATACAAGCCGTTTCTCGTCAAGCCAAATAATTTCGAGCTGGGAGAGATATTCGGCGTACAGCCGAAAACCATCGAAGAAATAACCGAATACGCCGGAAAGCTCCGGGAAATGGGCGCACGCAACGTGCTTGTATCAATGGCGGGCGACGGCGCAGTTCTGCTCGACGAAACGGGAAAGCTCCACATATGCGGCGTATGCAAAGGCACAGTGAAGAACTCGGTGGGCGCAGGCGATTCCATGGTTGCGGGATTTATAGCCGGCTGCGAAAAGGGCGGCTATGAATACGCATTAAAGCTCGGCACGGCGGCAGGAGGCGCTACGGCGTTCTCGGAGGGACTTGCCTCAAAAGAAAAGATAGAAGAGCTGCTGGCGCAGCTATAACAGAAAAATAAATTGTGCGGAACAAAAGAACAAAGGGACAGGAGGAAAATTATGCGCATATCAGATCTGTTGAGCAGGGAGAGCATTCTCCTTGGCGGATCTCCGATAAACAAAGCCCAAGCGATAGAAATGCTGACAGACCTGCAAATGAACGGCGGAAAAATCGCCGACAAGGAAATCTACAAGCGGGGCATTCTCGCCCGCGAAGCGATAAGCAGCACGGCAATCGGCGACGGAATAGCCATTCCCCACGCAAAGAGCGAGGCGGTAAAAGCGCCCTCTCTGGCGGCAATGACGGTGCCGTGGGGCGTTGATTACGATTCAATGGACGGACTTCCGTCAAAGCTTCTGTTCATGATAGCCGCACCGAACGACGGAGAGGTTCATCTTGAGGTGCTTTCAAGGCTGATGACGCTGCTGATGGACGACGATTTCCGAGAAAAGCTCATGGCGGCGGCAGACGCGGACGAGTTCCTTTCAATAATCGATTTTGCGGAAAAACAGCGTTTCCCCGAAGAGCAGAAGTCCGAAATTCCCGCCGCAAACGACGGTTACAGAGTGCTTGCGGTGACGGCTTGCCCGACGGGAATAGCCCACACCTATATGGCGGCGGAGGCTCTCGAAAAAGCCGGAAAACGGCTGGGCATTTCCGTCAAGGTGGAAACAAACGGCTCGGGCGGCGCAAAGAATATCCTCACCCCGGAAGAAATTGCCGCATGCGACGGAATTATCGTTGCCGCAGACAAATCCGTGGAAATGGCTCGCTTCGACGGCAAAAAGGTAATTTCCGCAAAGGTATCCGACGGAATAAAAATACCGGACGAGCTTATCGGGCGCATAGCAAAGGGCGACGCCCCGATATACCGTCACGAGGGCGGTGCGGCTTCGGCGGCTTACTCGGGCGGTAACGAAGGCTTCGGCAGAAAGCTGTACAAGCACCTGATGAACGGCGTTTCAAATATGCTGCCGTTCACCGTTGCCGGAGGTATTTTCATAGCGCTGGCGTTCCTGATAGACACCGTTGCCGGGGTGCAGCCGGGCGACAATTTCGGCGCCGTGACCCCTGCGGCGGAGTTCTTCAAGACTATCGGCAATTACGCTTTCAGCTTCATGATACCCGTACTCGCCGGATATATCGGAAAAAGCATTGCAGACCGCCCCGGCTTCCTTGTGGGTCTGGTGGGAGGATATCTCGCCGTCACAGGCTCCACCTTCGCAAATATCGGCGGCGATATTCCGTCGGGCTTCCTCGGAGCGCTGCTTGCCGGCTTTGCCGGAGGCTTCATAATGCTCGGTATCGAGAAGCTGTGCGACCGTATGCCGAGGTCGCTGAACGGCATAAAGCCCGTTCTGATTTATCCGCTTGCGGGACTGGGCGTTATCGCAGTGGTTATGTGCGCCGTAAATCCGTTCATGGGCATGATAAACACCGGGATTTCCGACCTGCTCACCAATATGGGCAACAGCAGCAAGATAATCCTCGGCGCAGTTCTCGGCGCAATGATGTCCATAGATATGGGCGGCCCGTTCAACAAGGCGGCATATGTATTCGGCACGGCGGCAATAGCAAGCGGCAATTACGACATCATGGCGGCGGTAATGGTGGGCGGCATGGTTCCTCCGATAGCGATAGCGCTTTCCACCACCTTCTTCGGGAGCAGATGGACAGAGGAGGAGCGCAGAAGCGGCGCCGTGAACTATATCATGGGTCTGAGCTTCATCACCGAGGGCGCTATTCCCTACGCAGCCGCCGATCCGCTGAGAGTTATCCCCTCATGCATGGTGGGAGCGGCGATTGCCGGAGGGCTTTCAATGGCGTTCGGGTGTACGCTTATGGCTCCGCACGGAGGTATCTTCGTGTTCGCAGTGGTAGGCAACTGGCTCATGTATCTGTCGGCGCTGATCGCAGGCTCGCTGGCAGGCATGCTGATGCTGGCGCTGCTTAAAAAGAAAAGGGCAGCTGCAAAGTAAAATAACAGATAAAAGTAGAACAAACAAAGAAAGAAACAGACAAAGACCCCCCACGGGAGCGCTGCGACGCTCCCAAACTGCAAAATCCACACCGCAATAAAAATCAAAGGAGAATATCACCATGGTAACAAAGACCGTTGAGGTAAAGAATTCACAGGGTATCCACATGCGCCCGGCGGGAGTGCTGGCGGCTGAAATGAAGAAATTCGCCGGCTGTGCGGTAACGCTGAAAGCCGCCGGCAAGACCGCAAAGGCTACCGCAGTCATGCAGATAATGGCGGCGGGCATAAAGTGCGGGACGCAGTTAGAGATAACCGCAGACGGCGAAAACGAACAGGCTGCGCTGGACAAGGCTGTGGAGCTTTTCGAGAGCGGCTTTGGCGAAGAGTGAGGAATACGGCATGAAGAAGTATTCCGGCAAGGGCGTATACGGCGCAGTGGCCATCGGCAGGATATCTATATTCCGCAGGAACGACATCAGCGTGACACGAAGGCATATAGAGGATACCGCCGCCGAAAAGCTCAGGGTATCAAAGGCGAAGGAAATTGCCGCCGCACAGCTTCGGACAATATACGAGAAGGCTCTGCGAGAGGTCGGCGAAACAAATGCGCAGATTTTTTCGATACACATGATGATGCTGGAGGACGACGACTACAACGAATCCATCGAAAACATCATCGACACACAGTCGGTGAATGCGGAATATGCCGCAGCTGTGACTGCGGACAATTTTGCGGAGATGTTCTCGGCTATGGAGGACGCCTATATGCAGGCTAGGGCGGCGGACGTCCGAGATATCTCAAACAGGCTCATTGCCGCACTCTCCGGGGCGGACGGCAATGCGGAGGAATTATCGGACAGCATGATAATATGCGCAGACGATCTCGCCCCAAGCGAAACGGTGTCCCTCGACAAGGAAAAGGTGCTGGCATTCGTCACGGCGCACGGCTCGTCCAATTCACACACGGCAATACTTGCGAGAAACATGAATATCCCTGCGGTGACAGGCGTGGGCGGCGAGTTTCTTTCGGAAATAGCCTCCGGTCAGACGGCGATAGTTGACGGCTATACCGGGGAGATATTTATCGAACCGGACGAGGCAACCCTTGCGGAATACACAAAAAAACGCGCGCAGGACGAGGAAAATAAGCGGCTTCTTCAGGAACTCAGGGGCAAGGAAAACGTCACCCGTGACGGAAGAAAAATAAACGTCTACGCCAATATAAGCGGTACTGACAACATCGGTGCGGTTCTGCTGAACGATGCGGGAGGTATCGGGCTGTTCCGCAGCGAGTTCCTTTATCTCGGCAGCAGCGGCTTCCCCACGGAGGAGCAGCAGTTTCAAGCCTACAAGCGGGTGCTGGAAAGCATGGCGGGCAAGAAGGTGATAATCCGCACAATGGATATAGGCGCAGACAAGCAGGCGGATTATTTCGGTCTGAAAAAGGAAGAAAACCCTGCGCTCGGCTATCGTGCGATACGAATATGCCTTACACGCCCGGAAATATTCCGCACACAGCTCAGAGCGCTGTTCCGTGCCTCGGTTTACGGCAATCTCGGCATAATGTTCCCAATGATAACCGCCGTGTGGGAGGTCGAGAGGATAAAGTCGATAATAGATGAAGTAAGGGCGGAGCTTAAAGCCGAGAACGTCCGCTATTCCGACGGGGTGGAGCTGGGCGTTATGATAGAAACTCCCGCAGCTGCGCTGATAAGCGACAAGCTGGCGCCGCTGGTGGATTTCTTCAGCGTCGGCACCAACGACCTCACACAGTACACTCTCGCCTGCGACCGCCAGAACCCCGACATCGAGCAGTTTATCGACACCCACCACGAGGCGGTGCTGCGGCTGATAGAGCTCAGCGCAGAAAACGCACACAAGCACGGTGCGTGGATAGGCATATGCGGCGAGCTTGCTGCGGACACCTCCCTCACGGAGGAATTTATCAGAATGGGGATAGACGAGCTTTCCGTGTCGCCGGGCTTTGTGCTTAAGGTAAGAGAAGCAGTGAGGAATATTTAGTTCGTCCAAAAAGCCCCGCCGCAGCGGAATAAAAGTTTTCGGTCCAGCCTTTTTCAAAAGGCTGGCGG
>CAYRLM010000148.1:0-6111 GCA_964425035.1 uncultured Ruminococcus sp. | reverse complement strand
GGCGAATGCGAGAGTGGTGAACATGCCGTTCTCCGCATTTCTTAAAAGCACACGGGCGGTCTTTGACATTGCGATACTCGATCCGCCGTATAATTACAAGATAATACAAAAGGCGCTGCCGCTGCTGGCGGAGAAGATGTCGGACAGCGGCGTCATCATCTGCGAGCATGAAAAGGAATGTGTTCTCCCCAGGGAGGTCGGCGGCTTTGAGATAGCGAAGCTGCTGCGGCATTCGCGCACATCTGTCACTATTTACCGCCCGAAAGCAGCCGCCGAGGACGTCCCCGGAAAGGAGCAGTCCGAATGAAAACAGCGATTTATCCCGGAAGCTTTGACCCGGTGACCAACGGACATCTGGACATAATACAGCGTGCCTCCAAAATGTTCGACAAGCTGGTTGTGGTGGTGCTTATAAACCCTCTCAAGACTTACAGCTTCAGCATGAGAGAACGCTGCGAATTTCTTGAGGAAACCACAAAGGAGATGTCCAACGTGGAGATAGCCAGCTTTGACGGGCTGCTGGCGGATTATTTCAATCAGCGGCAGGACGTTGACGTTATCGTAAAGGGAATACGCGCGACCACCGATTTCGAGTACGAGTTCCAGATGGCGCACACAAATAAAGACCTAAATCCGAGAGCAGAAACCGTGTTTATCCCGGCAAGCCTGAAAACCACCTTTGTTTCCTCCAGCATGGTAAAGCAGGTGGCTATGTTCAACGGAGATCTCAGCAAGTACGTTCCAGCATGCATTCACGAGAGAATACGCACAAGGCTCACGCAGGATTTTGACGCAGCAAGAGAGCTTGCTCAGAAAAAATACCAGAATAACAAGTAAATAAATACCGGATTTTATTCAGGAAAGGAAATATTAACATGGAATACAGTCTGTTAGACCTGATATCAATGCTGGACGAGGTGGTGAGAAAGGCGGCCCCGTTCCCTTTTGGCAAGAAAAGCCTTGTTGACGCCGCAGAGATAGACGAAATAGCGACCGAAATGCGTCTGGTGCTTCCCAGAGAGATACAGCAGGCGCAGAACATAGTTGCCGATAAAAACCGCATAATCAGCGACGCCAAGAGAGAGGCGGAGGAGATAATCAAAAAAGCGGAGCAGCAGCGCAACGCCCTTATCGACCAGAACTCAATTCTTCAGGAGGCGCGCCGCCGTGCCACCGAGGAGATAGGCGCAGCCCAGAAGCGCTCCAGCCTTATCAGAAGCTCCACGCAGGATTTCACCGACAAAATGCTGTCGAGAGTGGAGGAGCTTATGGTAAAGGACGTAAACGAGCTTCGCATACTCCGCAAAACGCTTTCCAGCGGCGGCGACCTTCAGGCACCGCAGCAGCTTCAGCAGCCCCAGCAGGCTCAGCCCGCCCAGCAGCCGCAGAAGAAGTAAATCAATCCAAATCCCGGTAAACATAAAATATTGCGTAATCAGCTAAACAGGAGGTAGAAAATGTCTGAGAGATCTGTAAATCCCTTTGATGATGCAGAGGAGATCGCCAAAAAATCTATGGTGCTGTTCTTTGTGATTGACTGCTCCGGAAGCATGAGCGGCAGCAAGATAGGTACCGTAAATTCCGTTATGGAGGAGCTTATCCCGGAAATAAAGGATATCGGCGGCGCTGACGCCGATATAAAGCTTGCCGTGCTGAAATTCTCCGGCGGCTGCGAGTGGATGTACGAAGCTCCGGTATCCATTGACGAGTTCGAGTGGAAGCCGCTTGAGGCGGAGAACGTCACCGACCTCGGCGCAGCACTCACCGAGCTTGCGTCAAAGCTGTCCAGAAACGAGTTCATGAAATCGCCCAGCCTGTCTTTCGCTCCCGTCATGATACTCATGTCCGACGGTTATCCCACGGACAACTATGTCAAGGGACTGGATACGATAGCAAAGAACCGCTGGTATTCCAACGGCATAAAAGCGGCGGTGGCAATCGGCGAGGACGCCGACCTCGATATTCTGGCGCAGTTCACTGGCGACCCTGACAGCGTAGTCACCGCCCACAACGGCGAAGCGCTGGCAAAGCTGATAAAGTTCGTGGCAGTCACCTCTTCACAGATAGGCAGCCGCAGCGTGCGTCTGGCAGACAGCGGCGAGCAGGCTCGCACAAAGCAGGAGTCCGCAGCAGAGCAGATACGCGAGTTTGCGGAGAGCGACGAGATAAACGCCGATATCGAGGCCGGCTGGTAATGTCGTTCGGTGGCTTTGCGGTATCTGTAAAGGGCGCTTCCCACGAGGACAGCGGACTGCCCTGTCAGGACAGCGCACGGGTGTTCGTTTCGGATAAGCTCGCAATAGCTGCGGTATCCGACGGACACGGCAGCGAGAAGCATTTCCGCAGCGACGCCGGCAGCGAAATGGCGGCAAGAATAGCTATACGCTCCGTGATGGATTTCTGCGAACGCAACGGCAGCCTTGCCGAGATTTTTTCCCGCAGCGTCTGCGAGGCGGCACGCCGGATAGCCGGAAACATTATCTGCGGCTGGAACGACGAGATAGCCGCACACCTTTCCTACAAGCCGCTGAACGAGCGGGAGCGAGGCATTGCCGCAAAATTCGGAACGGTGCAGCCGGAGGTCATGTACGGTGCGACGCTGATACTTGCGGCGGCGGACGACAGCGGAGTTTTCGGTATGCAGATAGGCGACGGTACTTTTGTCCTCCGGGCGGAGGATATTGTGCTGCCCATGCCCGAGGACGAGCGCCTAATGGGTAATCTCACCACCTCCATGTGCGACTGCGACGCGATAAGCAGCTTCCGCAGCTTTTGGCGGCAGGGGGATTTCTCTTCGGTAATGCTTTCCAGCGACGGGCTGATAAACTCATTCGTCAGCAGCGAGGATCTTCTGCACTTTGCGGCGAGAACCTCCGGACTTACAAAAAAGGAGCTTCCCGCACTGACGGAGCATCTCAGAGAGCGCTCTCGAGCCGGCAGCAGGGACGATATCTCCGTGGCGGTCATAACCTCTTCGCACCGCAGATGATGTCTGCGGCAGACCGCCCGAAAAGTCCCGGCGGGAGTTTTCGGGCGGTTCGGGTCATTTTTCGGCTTGATTTTTCTGTTTTGTGCGGTTTATCGGAAAAGCGCATGGTTTTTGCGTGAAGTTTGTCGAAATGGGCAAAAAAATCGTCCCAAATAACAAAAATGCGCGGATTTATCCGCCTTTTTTTTACCCAAAAATGCTTGACTTTTGGCGCTGTTTGGTGTATAATAACATAATGTATCATAATGGATATGTGTGCGAAATAGCCAGTTTTTGACCTTGAAAATACGTCAAATTCCAACAATTTCCACCTATCCGGACCGGATTTCTATTAAGGAGTGATAAAGCCGATGGTGAATGTTAAGCCCATACAGCTCGGAAAAACCACCCGAATGAGTTTTTCTAAGATCAATGAGGTCATAGATATGCCGAACCTCATCGGTATTCAGAAGGATTCCTACGAGTGGTTTCTGAATGACGGTATCAAGGAGATCTTCAAGGAGTTCTCGCCGATCACCGATTCCAATGGCAGATACGAACTCTCGTTCATCAGCCACCGCCTTGACGACAAGACTAAGTATACCATTGAGGAGTGCAAGGAGCGTGACGCCACCTATGCAATCCCGCTCCGCGTCACTGCCCGTCTGCTCAACAAGGAAACGGGCGAGTTCATGGACAACGAGATATATATGGGCGACCTGCCGCTTATGACCGACAGCGGTACTTTCGTCATCAACGGCTCCGAGCGTGTTGTAGTATCTCAGCTTGTACGTTCTCCGGGCGTTTACTACGGCTTCGAGAACGACAAGACCGGAAAGCCCCTTTACAAAGCGACGGTTATTCCCAACAGGGGCGCATGGCTCGAATATGAGATGGACGCCAACGACGTATACTACGTCCGTATAGATAAGAACAGAAAGATCCCCGTCACCACATTCCTGCGTGCGCTGGGTCTTTCCTCCAATGCCGAGCTTACGGGAAAATTCGGCGACGATCCCAGAATCCTCGCCACCATCGAAAAGGACAGCACCCAGAACAAGGAAGAGGCGCTGCTTGAGGTATACAGAAAACTCCACCCCGGCGACATGACCAGCGTTGAGTCTGCGCAGAACTACCTCAACAACCAGTTCTTTGACGCAAAGAGATACGATCTGTCCAGATTCGGCAGATATAAATACAACAAGAAGCTTGCGATTTCCGACAGACTTTACGGCAGAAAACTGGCGGAGCCGGTTATCGCACCCATGACCGGCGAGATACTCGCCGACGAGGGCGAGATAATCACCAGAGAAAAGGCTCTTGAGATAGAGAACGCAGGCGTTATCGACGTTGTCGTATACCACCCCGAGCGTGAGGACGCAGTCGTTCGCGTTATCGGAAACGGCATGGTGGATATTAAGGTCTACACCGGCGATATGGACGTTGAGGCTCTGGGCATAAACGAGCATGTTCGCTTCGCCGTGCTGCGCGATATCCTTGAAACCGCCGGCGACGACAGGGAGGAGCTGGCACGGCTCATAAAGGCTCGTGCTGAGGAGCTTATCCCAAGACACATCACAATCGAAGATATTTTCTCGACGGTAAGCTACTTCCTCAACCTGTGTGAGAAGGTGGGTACTGTCGATGACATCGACCACCTCGGAAACAGACGTATCCGCTGCGTGGGCGAGCTGCTCCAGAACAACTTCAGAATGGGCTTTGTCCGTCTGGAAAAGACCATTCACGAGAGAATGCAGCTCAACGGTCAGGATCAGGAGAAGGTTTCCCCTGCTTCGCTGATAAACGCGCGTCAGGTCATTTCCGCCATGAGAGAGTTCTTCGGCTCTTCTCCGCTGTCCCAGTTCATGGATCAGAACAATCCGCTTGCCGAGCTTACTCACAAGCGCCGTCTGTCCTCCTTGGGCCCGGGCGGTCTGTCCCGTGACAGAGCCGGATTTGAGGTTCGCGATGTACACTATTCCCACTATGGCAGAATGTGTCCTATTGAAACCCCCGAAGGCCCGAACATCGGTCTTATTTCCTACCTCGCTTCCTTTGCGAGAATAAACGTATACGGCTTTATCGAAGCGCCTTACAGACGTGTTGACAAGGCAACCGGAAAGGTGCTTGACGAGGTCGTTTATATGACCGCCGACGAAGAGGACAACTACGTCGTGGCTCAGGCAAACGAGCCGCTGGACGAGGAGGGACGCTTCGCCAGACCTATGGTTCACGCCCGCTGCCGTGACACTATCCGTGAGTTTGACCGTGATAAGGTGGATTTCATGGACGTATCGCCGAAGATGGTCGTTTCCGTCGCTACCGCAATGATCCCGTTCCTTGAAAACGACGACGCAAACCGTGCGCTGATGGGCGCCAACATGCAGCGTCAGGCAGTTCCGCTGATGGTGACGGATAATCCTATTGTCGGCACGGGCATGGAGTACAAGGCGGCCGTTGACTCGGGAGTAGTCATCTGCTCCAAGGAGGACGGCGTAGTCACCGACGTGGACGCAGACAAGATAGTTATCAAGAACGATCTCGGTCAGGAGCATATTTACAGGCTCATCAAGTTCAAGCGCTCCAATCAGGGCAACTGCGTGAACCAGCGCCCGATAGTGAGCAAGGGCGAGGTCGTAAAGGCGGGCGACGTTATCGCAGACGGCCCTGCTACAAAGATGGGCGAGATAGCTCTCGGAAAGAACGCACTCATAGGCTTCACCACATGGGAGGGCTACAACTACGAGGACGCCGTTCTTATCAACGAGAAGCTGGTTTACAACGACGTATATACCTCAATCCATATAGAAGAATACGAGCTGGAATGCCGTGAAACAAAGCTCGGCGCAGAAGAGATCACAAGAGATATCCCCAACCTCTCGGACGATGCACTCAAGGATCTTGACGAGAGAGGTATCGTGCGCATAGGCGCAGAGGTACACTCCGGCGATATCCTTGTCGGCAAGGTTTCTCCCAAGGGCGAAACGGAGCTTAACGCAGAGGAAAGGCTGCTCCGCGCCATCTTCGGCGAAAAGGCCAGAGAGGTTCGCGACAACTCCCTGAGAGTTGCGCACGGCGTAAGCGGCATTGTTGTTGACGTCAAGGTGTTCAACCGTGACAACTGCGACGAACTGTCCCCCGGA
>CAYRLM010000147.1:0-6119 GCA_964425035.1 uncultured Ruminococcus sp. | reverse complement strand
GGCAGGCGAAAATGACAGGAGTTATCATACAAAATTGAAACAAGATAAGGTTAATCTCTCATAAGCGGTTTAACGCAAATCGGCGGACAAAAGCGGACAGTCAAACGACCGTCCGCCGAAATGATTATTCCGTTGTTACCGATTTTGCCAGATTTCTGGGCTTGTCGGGGTCTATTCCCCGCAGCACCGAGGTGTAATACGCTATCAGCTGCAATGCGCACACCGTCGGCAGCGGCAGCAGCATGTCGTCAAGCTGAGCGTCTATTTCAAGCTTCATGTCCACGGTATTCTCGGCGAACACGGTTCCCTTGCGGCATACGGCTATTATAACCCCGCCGCGCGCCTTGACCTCCTCCATGTTGCTGATGGTCTTGGCGAGAATATTTGACTGTGTTGCGACGGTTATAACCGGAATGCCCGGCTCTATCAGCGAAATCGTGCCGTGCTTCAGCTCTCCCGCGGCATACGCTTCGGAATGTATGTAGCTTATCTCTTTCAGCTTCAGCGAGCCTTCCAGCGAAAGCGCATAGTCGAAAGTTCTGCCGATAAAGAACAGATTGTCGGCATTCACAAGCTTGCTTGCGATGAACTGACACTCCTTCTTGCGGTCAATCACCCTCTGTATTGCCGCAGGTGCGGAAAGGAGCTGCGCCGTGAGTTCTCTCAGCCTTGCTTCGTCTATCGCTCCCCTTGCGAACGCAAACCTAAACGCCAGCAGATACATGACGGATATCTGCGCCGTATACGCCTTTGTGGAGGCTACCGCTATTTCGGGGCCCGCAAGGGTGTGAATATACATATCCGCCTGACGTGCGATGGCGGAATATTTCACGTTCACCACTGCCAGCGTCTTTGCGCCTTTCTGCTTCGCCAGCTCCAGTCCTGCCTTGGTGTCGGCGGTTTCGCCGCTCTGGGATACGACTACCACAAGGTCGCCCTCACCGACTATCGGGTTCATGTAGCGGAACTCGCTCGCCACCTCTACGGTTACCGGAACTCTCGCCAGCTGTTCGATGGCGTAGCGTGCGATTATTCCTGCGTGCATTGCGGTTCCGCACGCCACCACGAACACACGCTTGACATCTCGGATAAGCTCGTCGCTCAGCCCGATATCGTCAAAATACGGCACGCCGTCACGGCAGCAGGACTCCGCCGTCTTGCCGACGACTGCCGGCTGCTCGTGTATTTCCTTTAGCATGAAATGGGGGTAGCCGCACTTCTGCGCCTGCTCAACGTCCCATTCCGCAACGCTTATCTCCTTTTTTTCGGGAAGCCCGTGGACGTCGTAAAACTCGATGCTGTCGTTCTTCATGCACACTATGTCATCATCGTCCAGCAGCACATATTTCTTTGTGTATTTCAGGAATGCGGGGATATCGCTGCCGATGAAATACTCGTTATCGCCAATGCCCACGATAAGCGGCGACTCCTTGCGTGTGGCATATACCCTGTCCGGGAAATCCTTGAAAATAATGCCGAGAGCATAACTGCCCTGAAGCTCCTTGACGGTTTCCATTATGGCACGCAGAGGATTTCTCTCGGAATAGTAATAGTCCAGCAGACATGCGACTACCTCGCTGTCCGTCTGGGACTGAAACGTGTAGCCTTTCTCTGTGAGAAACTCTTTAAGCTCGATATAATTCTCGATAATTCCGTTGTGAACGATGGTCACCCTGCCGTTGGAATGCGGGTGGGAATTCTGGTCGCTCGGCTCGCCGTGGGTCGCCCACCGTGTATGACCTATTCCGCAGCGTCCGGACGGGCTGCCCTCTTTCGCAAGCTTATTGCGCATATCCTGAAGTTTGCCCTTGGTCTTTACCGTTTTTATTCCCGTCTTTTCAAAAACCGCAATGCCGGCGCTGTCATAGCCTCGGTATTCCAGCTTCTCCAGTCCGTCCATAAGTACCTCGGTGCAGTCGCGCTGACCGATATAGCCCACTATTCCGCACATATATTTTCCTCCGTCGGGTGTTTTGTAATGTTGTTTATTATTTTATTCGGCTCCCCTGCCGGATAAAACTGCAATACCTTGATTATAGCACATGCGGCGGAAAAATTCAAGTAGGCACGGAAATTTCCGCCGCAGTGATTACCGTTTTGCCGCAGCACCGATAACGCCGACGGCGTTACCCGCTCGCAAATGGCAGAAAAATGCTATATTCTGTCCTTATATTCATTGACGCAAAAGAGAAAATATGCTACAATAAAACCACCGAAATCAAAAATTCAAAGGAGCTGTGTTATGGCTAATCCGTATCTTCCTTTCTGGGAATATATCCCCGATGGCGAACCCAGAGTATTCGGCGACCGCATATATGTTTACGGATCGCACGACCGCAAAGACTCGACAGATTTCTGCGACTACAAGCTTAAGGTGTGGTCTGCTCCCGTGTCTGATCTCACGAAATGGACGTGCCACGGAGATATTTTCCGCACCCGTGACGGCTTTGACGGAAAGTCCGATGTAGACTGGACAGATGAGCTGCTTTTTGCGCCTGACGTGGTGGAGCGTGACGGGAAATACTATCTTTATGCATATATTGTGGGCGCAAAGGGCTGCGTTGCGGTTTCCGACCGACCGGAGGGCCCGTTTAGGCTGCTGTCGCAATACAGCTATGATATCCCGAACCACTACGACAACGGCACGTTCATCGACCCCGGAGTGCTGGTTGACGATGACGGCAGGACGTTTGTCTACTGCGGATATCAGGGCAGCTATGTCTGCGAACTGAAAGACAACATGTACGAGGTAGTGCCGGGGAGCTATCGGCTCGATATTATCCCCACCGCCGAGCCGCACCGCTTTTTCGAGGCGTGCTCTCCTCGTAAGATAAACGGCACATATTATTTGATTTACTCGCCGCAGAGAGGAAGCTGTCTGGATTATGCGACATCGGACAGCCCTACCGGGCCTTTCACCTATCGCGGGACTATCGTTGACAACGGCGCAGACTACCCCGGCGGAAACAACCACGGCTCGGTCTGCCGCATAAACGGGCAGTGGTACATCTTTTACCACCGCATGACAAACGGCACCATAATGTCCAGACGAGGCTGTGCGGAGCGTATTCGGATACTTCCGGACGGAACTATCCCGCAGGTGGAAATGACCTCTCTCGGTTTTGAGGAATCGCTCTCGCCCTATCTGCCGACCCCCGCCGAAACCGCCTGTGTGCTGAAGGGCGGCTGCTTTATCACCGAAACGAACGTTTTCGAGCGCCCGATAACCAACATCACCGACGGCTGCGTAATGGGCTGGAAGTACTTTGATTTCGGAGAGGATTTCTCTTCAAAAACAATGCAGCTGCGGCTCAGGGTTCGTGGTACCGGTTCACGGGGAATTTTGCATATCAGGCTTGACAGCGAGGACGGCGAGGAGCTTGGCGCTGTGGAATTCGGCGAGGACAGCGGTGTTATAGGCGGCAGAATAAAGGCTGCCACAGGCAGACACGCACTTTATATCGTGGCGGAAAGCGGCTACACCGGTTGGTTTGCCCCCGAAATGAAGGGCAGACAGCTGCTCATGCTGGACGATCTGGTCTTTATGAAATAGCCGTTCGGCAAGCCCAAACGGACATTCGTTTCTTTTGCGTTTTTCGTGAAAATACGGCGATCCCCCGGAATTAAACCGGGGGATACGGTTTTTGCGGAAACCTTATGCCTGTGCCGTATAAAATTGCCGTGCGATTGCGCCGTCGGATTTTTTCCTAAAACATATATTGACAAAACAATGTAAAAGGTTTATAATAAAGATGAATTTGTCGGCTGTAAAGCCGGATATGTGATTAATCGGAGGGTCAGACTATGGCTATTCTTGTAACCGGAGGAGCGGGCTTTATCGGCTCCCATACCTGCGTGGAGCTTCTCAATGCAGGCGAAGATATCGTTGTTATGGACAACTTCTACAACTCCAATCCCAAAGCGCTTGACGGTATAAAGAAGATCTCCGGAAAGGATTTCAGGTTCTACGAGGCGGATATGCTGGACATTGCCGCGGTAGACCAGATTTTTTCGGAGAACGACATCGAGCAGGTTATACATTTTGCAGGCTACAAGTGCGTTCCCGAAAGCGTAAAGCTTCCGCTGATGTATTATTCCAACAATCTGCGCGGTACGTTCAATATTCTTGAAACAATGAAGAAGTACGGCTGCACAAGGTTTGTGTTCAGTTCCTCCGCTACCGTTTACGGCATTCCCGAAACTGTTCCCGTCAGAGAGGATTTTCCCCTTTCCGCAATAAACCCCTACGGCAGCACAAAGCTTATCATCGAGAACCTCTGCCGTGAGATGTCTGCCGCAGATCCGACATGGACAATGATACTTCTGCGCTATTTCAATCCCGTGGGCGCTCACGAAAGCGGACTTATCGGCGAGGATCCCAACGGCACTCCGAACAACCTTATGCCTATCGTTCTCGACAAGGCTTCGGGCAAGCGTGATGTCCTGAGCGTGGCAGGAAACGACTATCCCACTCCCGACGGGACATGCGTGCGCGATTACATACATGTGGTAGATCTTGCAAAGGGACATGTTGCGGCCGTTAAAAAGGCACGAACAATCACAGGCGCACCCGCATACAACCTCGGCACGGGCAAGGGCTATTCGGTGCTGGAGATACTTGACACGTTCCAGCGTGTGAACAATATCGACCTCGGCTACACCATCGGCGCAAGACGTCCGGGTGACGCTGCGGCGACCTATTCCGACCCCTCTCTCGCCGAAAAGGAACTCGGCTGGAAGGCCGAAAAGACACTCGACGAAATGTGCCGTGACGCATGGCATTTCAGACAGGTTCGTGCTGCGGAGGAAGCTTAAAGCTTGGGTCAGTGCCGCACAATTAACGGCTGACCGCCTTGCCGCATAACAATAATCATTAAAAATTATCTCGCTTTTTTGAAAAAATCTCAAAAAACCTATTTACAAAGGGAAAAAAGTGTGATATAATATCTGTGTTGCGCATGTGCGCGACCATACCGGTTTCCCGGAGAGCGGATCTTGCTCCTGACGGAGACGCACCTATGTCCCTCTGCTGCGATACCGGAATAAATTAAATGAGGTGTTTTTATGTTAAGAAAAGAAGAAAAGACAGCGGTTATCGAGTCTAACCGTTTGCATGAGCAGGACACGGGTTCTCCCGAGGTACAGATCGCTATCCTCACCAAGAGGATTAACGAGCTGACGGAACACATCAAGGTTCACCCGAAGGATCACCATTCCCGCCGCGGTCTTCTGAAGATGGTAGGTCACAGAAGAAACCTTCTCGGCTACCTCCAGAAGAAGGATATCGAACGCTATCGTGCGATCATCGCTAAGCTGGGTATCCGCAAGTAAGCTTTGGAGAAAAGGGCAGCGCTGCGCACGAAACAGTGCTGCCTTTTTAATAAGCCGCCTCACAATTAACGGCAATAATTATGACGGCGCAGCCGTAAGACGCAGATCTTAGCATTAAATTGAGTATCCGGGCAGTCGGATATTGAATTTAATTGCTATCACTGTGTCTTTGGTAAATATGTGATTTTTATTGAAAGGAATTATTGAAATGTTCGAAAATTACAGAGTTTTCAAGACAATGTTCGCCGGCAGGGAGCTGACGGTCGAAACCGGAAAGGTGTGCGGTCTTGCCAACGGCTCATGCTGGGTAAGATACGGCGAAACGGTGGTTATGGTAAATGTGGCGGCAAGCGCAAAGCCCCGTGACGGAGTTGACTTCTTCCCGCTTTCCGTTGACTATGAGGAGAAGCTGTACGCAGTCGGAAAGATCCCCGGCGGCTTCCTCAAGAGAGAGGGCAGACCCTCCGAGAAGGCTATCCTGACCTCCCGCGTCGTTGACCGTCCCATGCGTCCGCTGTTCCCCAAGGATATGCGCAATGACGTTGCCATCACAATGACGGTTCTTGCGGTTGATCCCGACTGCTCGCCCGAGATACTCGGCATGATCGGCGCTTCTGTTGCGGTTTCCATTTCCGATATTCCGTGGAACGGCCCTATCGGCGGTATCAGCGTAGGTCTGGTAGACGGTGAGATTGTGCTTATGCCCAACCTTGAGCAGAGAGGCAGATCCGACCTGAACCTGACGGTTGCTTCCTCCGAGAAGAAGGTTGTAATGATCGAGGCGGGCG
>CAYRLM010000146.1:0-6132 GCA_964425035.1 uncultured Ruminococcus sp. | reverse complement strand
CCGCACTCGGCGCAAAGCGCCGCTTAACGCCAACAAAGCGCTAAAGGGGTTTGGGCGGAGGACGCAAGCGTCCACCTAAAACAAGAGTTTTCCCCCAATTCGCAGACAATAGTCTGCGAATGCTGACCCGGTTCATTTTTTCTTTCTGGAAAACACAGGCTCTCCTCTGCGGTGCTTCAGCGCCTGAGCCGTGCGCTTTTCTGCGGCGGCACGCTCTCGTTCCGCTATTTTCTTATCAAGGCGCTGCTTGCTCTTTTGAGCCATATCGAGGAGCATCAGCTTGTTGTTGAAGCCGGGCTTGTCCAGAACAATCTCAAACAGCGCATTGATCAGCTGCTCCGCTTCCTGCTCGGAATTGACCAGCCTGCGGTCTGTAAGCTCCCGTGAAGTGATCGCAAGCTGACGGATATTATAGCACTCTCCCGTGTCAAGTATTTCCTTTAACGCCGCAGCCGCCGCTCTCAGCCGCTGCACGTCGGCGGTTTCCGTATCGAGCTTTTTCGCGCGGGCGTCCGCCGTTTCGCACTGGATAAGTTTGCGTAGATCCTCGGCACCCAGAGCGTCCAACAGACGTTTCAGGTCGGAGCGTTCCTCGGGGATTTCCTTGTTGTGATAATAAACCAGCCAGCTTACCTCCTCGGAAAGCTCCGCCGGAAATTCCAGACGGCGCATTATCCTCTCCGCCAGAAGCCTGCTGCGCTCGCCGTGCCCCTTGAAATGTCCGTGTCCTCGGCTGTCTATTGCGCAGCAGTCAGGCTTTCCCAGATCGTGGAACAGCATCGCAAAGCGCACAGGAAGCTCCGGTACCGCATATCCCACAGACCTGCATATATGCGTCCACACCGTGAAATCATGGTGAACGCTGTGTTGCTCAAAATCTATGCACGGCTCTATTTCGGGCAGCAGGAATTTAAGTATATCCGAATACTGGTCAAGCACTCTTGCGGCGTATTTGCCCATGACAATCCTTGAAAGCTCGCTGAACAGCTTGTCTTTCTCGGCGTACTCGAAGCAGCTTACATTGGAGCGAATTGCATCTCTTGTCTTTTCCTCTATAACATATTCGCCCTCGGAGCAATAGCGAATTGCTTCCAGTATCCTTGACGGATCGGCGGTAAAGCACCTTGACATATCGTACCAGCTCTCGGTCTGCGCCTTTCCGTTTTCCTTGACCGTGCGGCTCTGCATTTCTCCTATGGCAATCACTCTTGCCGGAAGTCTTACGACGCCCGTACGGCGGTTGATATCCCCGGTGCTGTCAGGGAGCAGTCCCTCCTGAAGCTCCTCACGCTCCTCCTCGGCTACCTCTGTGGGATCGGGGCGCAGCGAAGCCCTGCCTCCGAAGGGATCAATAAGACCGCTGCGGGGGCTGTACGCCATAGCGTTCATCGTAAATCCGCGGCGGAACAGATCCGTTTCGAGATCCTCCGCATACATAACACGGTTGCCGACAACCTCTCTGCGGTAGGGGGAAACCTGTATTATCATGCCGACCACCGTCACCAGCACCTCGCCCCGCTTCATTCCCTCGTCGGATATGCGGTATTCGCGGAACGCAAAAAGAATATCGTTTATCCCCGCATTCGTAACTATATCATAATCCTGCGGGTTATTCCCCAGCAGCAGTTCCCTCACACATTCGCCGACAATATATGCGTCGTATCCCGCCTCTTCCAGCACCCCGATAGCCTGTGTGACCTGCTCCGGAAGAATTATCATCACAATCACCCCTGACTTTCAATATTCAGCATTATCATTATATAACATTTTTTTCAAAAAATCAAGACATATATTCCAATATCTTAATAAACAGAGAATATTCAGAAGAAAAAGCTTGTCACAGCGCCGCAGACTATCCATGCGGTAAGATCTGCGGTGAGAGCCGCAGGGATTGCATAGCGTGTTTTTTGCAGCTTTACCGCCGAAAAGTACACCGCAGCGGTATAGAACGTGGTTTCGGACGAACCGAGGAGTATTGCCGCCGTGCGCTCGGGCAGGCTGTCTGCGCCGTATTCGGCGGCAATGCCGTCATATACGGCAATAGCTCCGCTGCCCGAAAAAGGCCGCAGAAGAACCATCTGCATACATTCCGCAGGAAATCCGAAAAAGTCGCACACAGGCTCAAGAAGCCCCGTCAGCAGCTCCACGGCGCCGCTTGCCCTGAGCATGCCAACGCTTATCAGCAGCAATATCAGAGCCGGAATAATATCTGCGGTGGTGCGAAGTCCACCTGCCGCCCCGCTGCAGAAGCTGCCGAACACATCGACATGCTTGACCGCTCCCCAGATAAGTATTCCTGCGAACAGCGCCGGAACGATAAGGTCAGTTATCTGCATTAATCCGCCTCCTGCGTGCCAGCCTGCCCATCAGCTTTGCGGAACCCACCGCCGCCGCCAGCGAATATGCCGAAACCACCCACACACACGGCAGAATGTCCATCGGGCGCTCCGCTCCTCGTGCGGCTCTCAGCGCCGCCGCAGTTGCCGGTATGAGCTGTAAGCTTGCCGTGTTCAGCACGGTCAGCATTATCATGTTATCGCTTGCCGTACCGTCAGTCGGCGGCTCTTCCTGACAGATTGCCTCCATTGCCTGAATTCCCAGCGGAGTGGTAGCGTTTCCGAGCCCGAGTATATTTGCGGACAGGTTGAGCGAAATAAGCTGCGCCGCCCTGCCGCCTTTTTTCAAGCCTCGGAAAAGCAGCGACACCGCCGGCGACAGAAGTCTTGACATCAGCTTTACGGCACCGCATTCCTCCGCAACCTTCATCAGACCGCTCCACAGGCACATTACGCCGCACAGCGAAATTCCGAGCGTCACGGCGGTTCCTGCGCCGTCAAGCACGGCGGCGGATACCTCGGGGAGCTTTCCGGTGAAAATTCCGCACACAATTGCGGCAGTCGGCAGTATTATCAGAATGACTTTCATGCTTCAGTCCTCCGTTTCCATTGATGATTGTCAAATTTTATCAAAAACAGTCGTTTCCAGATTACCATATAGGCTTCTTAATTTCTTACTTTCTTCCAATACGGATTGATTGTTTTTTACATTGCTGAAAATGGCTCTATGACCGCAATGAAAACGTTATACACCCTCTGTTATATAATCGTGTTGACACTTTTGTTTATCGTTTTGTGCGAAAATGTTCCCGTAATGAAATAGTAAATCGCTGCTAAAAAATTGACAAGTCACAGAAAACATGCTATAATATGCAAGAAAACAGCGAAATGCTGGAAAAAAACAAATACAGGATCAAATACAGCCTAAACAGGCAGAAAAAAGGCTGTAAAGCACAGGAGGAAGAAGACAATGGTAAAATCAACCGGTATTGTTAGAAAAGTCGATGAGCTCGGAAGAATTGTTATTCCGATTGAGCTGAGAAGAACTCTCGACATTGGAATTAAGGATAGTCTTGAGAT
Organism: uncultured Ruminococcus sp.; assembly: GCA_964425035.1. Taxonomy (GTDB): domain Bacteria; phylum Bacillota; class Clostridia; order Oscillospirales; family Ruminococcaceae; genus CAG-115. The sequence continues at coordinate 2,716 of CAYRLM010000146.1, read as the reverse complement.
TTATGTTGAGGATGATCAGATCATTCTCAAGAAGTACATGCCTGCATGCGCATTCTGCTCCAATGCAAGCGGTATCACAATCTTCAAGGGCAAGAACATTTGTTCCGAGTGTCTTTCCGAGCTGGGCAAGCTCAACTGATCAATTGCATTACATACGGCTCCGGGGGAATTCTCCCGGAGTTTGTTATATGTATATGTCGGGAAATGCGTTTTATTACTCGCCGCCGCGCCTGCGATTTTTGAAAGCGTATACGGTAAAACGACATGACCCATTAAATAAAGAAACATTATGTGCGGCGGAAAACAAAGTTTACCGTATGAGCAAGGATTTTCAATACCATATTATACCGCTTTATGCACGGTTTGTCCATACATTTGTATTTTCCCTCTTGACAAACAGGCTGAAATAGTGTAAAATGTTAGTGTTGACCTTATGGAGACGTATCGAAGTGGTCATAACGGGGCTGACTCGAAATCAGTTAGGGCTTACGCCCCCGCGAGTTCGAATCTCGCCGTCTCCGCCATGCTCCCAAGGATCTGCCATGATCTTTGGGAGTTTTTCTTTAAGTTTCTCAAGTTATTAACAAACAGATCTTCACATACAAAGGAGAACCAAATATGAGCAACGACGCAGCCTTCGTAAAAACGCCCCCCATGGGCTGGAACAGCTGGGACTGCTACGGCGCAGCGGTAGATGAAGCGACAGTTCGCGCCAATGCGGATTTTATGGCAAAGCACCTGAAGCAGTACGGCTGGCAGTATATCGTGGTGGATATTCAGTGGAGCAACCCTATCGCCAAAAACCACGAATACCAGCCCTTCACCGAGCTTTGCATGGACGAATTTTCACGGCTCGTTCCGGCGGCGGAGCGTTTTCCCTCGTCCGAGGGCGGAAAGGGCTTTGCGCCGTTGGCGGACTATGTGCATTCGTTGGGGCTGAAATTCGGCATTCATATCATGCGCGGCATTCCTCGGCAGGCGGTTCACCGCAATACCGCAATAAAGGGAAGCACACAAACCGCCCGCAACATTGCCAAGACCTCCAGCATATGCCAATGGAATACCGATATGTACGGCGTTGACCCCGAAAAGGAGGGCGCACGAGAATATTACGACAGCCTGTTCGAGCTGTACAGCTCATGGGGCGTGGACTTCGTAAAGGTGGACGATATCTGCCGCGAGCTTCCGCATGAGGAAAGTGAGCTTGTGATGATAAGCGAAGCGCTCCGCTCCTGCGGACGTGACATGGTTCTCAGCCTGTCGCCTGGTGCGGCGCTGCCCGAAAAGGCGGAGCTTTACAAGCAGGTAAGCAATATGTGGCGCATAACGGATGATTTCTGGGATAACTGGGATCAGCTGTATGATATGTTCGGCAGGGCGCAGACATGGTGCATACACGCCGGCGAGGGACATTTCCCGGACGCAGACATGCTCCCGATCGGCGCAATATTGCAGGATTACGGCGCTGACGGTTGGACAAAGTTCACCGAGGAAGAGCAGATGACGATGATGAGCCTGTGGTGCATTATGCGCTCGCCGCTGATGATAGGCGGCGAAATGACCGAGCTTGACGAGTTCACTCTGAGCCTGCTCACCAACAGAGATATTATCGACTGTCTGAACAACACCCACTCCGCACACCCGCTGTTCCGCAGAACGGTCGGCGGCTGCGAGCAGATTGCGTGGTTCGCCACCCACGAGGACGGCAGGACGTTCTATGCGGCGCTGTTTAACTGCGGAGAAACCGCCTGCACGATAACCGCCGGGTTTCCGGTGTCCTGCAAGCTTGCCGCCCGCGAGGTATGGACGGGCGAGGAAAGCGAGGTCTGCGGCAGTATTTCCGCACAGGTTGCCCCTCACGGAACGGCTATGTTCAGATTGACAAGGATTTGAGGTAATTGCAGTGAGCAACGTGACTTATGAGTATATCCGCAGAAGCAAGGATATACAGACCTATATCAACTATGCCGACGCTGCGCTCAGCACAATCGGCTACACGGAGCATTCCAATGCGCATGTCGAGCGTGCAGCCGCCTCAGCTTTCATGATACTTACCACGCTGGGCTACGAGCAGCGCACCTGCGAACTGGCGGAGATTGCCGCCTATATGCACGATATCGGCAACGTCGTCAACAGGGTGGGTCATGCCCAGAGCGGCGCTGTGATGGCATTCCGTCTGCTGGACGACCTCGGTATGCCTCCGGACGAAATATCGCTGATAGTTTCCGCAATAGGAAACCACGACGAGGGTTCGGCGGCGCCCGTCACGCCGATAGCCGCAGCGCTCATGATAGCCGACAAATCCGACGTGCGCCGTTCCAGAGTGCGTTCCGCGGACGGGCCGTTCGTCCCCAGCAGCGAAAATCTCGCAAGAGATATCCACGACCGTGTGAATTATGCGGTGGAGCGCTCTTCGCTTTATTTCTCCGACGACAAAAAGGAGCTTATCCTCGAGCTGACCATCGACCAGAATATTTCCTCCATAATGGAATATTTTGAGATATTCCTCGACAGAATGAAGCTGTGCCGCCGTGCGGCGGAATTTCTCGGCGTTCAGTTCAGGCTGAAGATAAACGACGCAATTCTTCTTTAATGAACGGCGTTCTGCATATTTACTATATATTGTCGTGTTTCGGACATAATTCCGCAACAATTTGATAAAATTTGTTGAATTTTTGAAAAAGCACTTGAAATTCCGGCAATTATATAGTAAAAT
>CAYRLM010000145.1:0-6149 GCA_964425035.1 uncultured Ruminococcus sp. | reverse complement strand
ACGGTTTGACAAATTCGTTTAACCATAAAGGCAGTGAAAAATCTTGACAGAAAATCGATAATCTGATATAATAAACGCAAGCGTTTATTATATATTAAAAGTCCTCGCACATACGCAAATCAAAGATTTGCTCCGTGTGTATCGGACAATTATATCATGACATTGCAGTCATGATATAATAAACGCAAGCGTTTATTATATATTAAAAGTCCTCGCACATACGCAAATCAAAGATTTGCTCCGTGTGTATCGGACAATTATATCATGACATTGCAGTCATGATATAATAAACGCAAGCGTTTATTATATATTAAAAGTCCTCGCACATGCGCAAATCAAAGATTTGCTCCGTGCGTATCGGACAATTATAAACTGAATTTTCCCCAAAGCATAAGTGCATTATGCTTGTGACAGTATGGTTTGCGATTGTGTTTGCATTTTTGCTGTTTATACATCACCTTATTATCTTGCAGAAGTGAGTCAGTTATCGGTATGAAAATTAACAGAAAGCCTTTGAAAATGATTTGCGCATTACTTGCTATTTCGGTATCCGGTTGTTCCTGTGAAAGCAATTTTGATGAAGTTGGTGCTCTTGAATCCACTGTGAATAGTTGTTCGACCGATTCTTCAAATGACATTTCACAAATCACAATTTCAGATTCAATTAAAGAATCGGAAGATTCGCCGAGTTATACAGTTGAGGACAGCAATGTTATCAGCGGCAGCAGATACATCGCTGCCGAAAATGCTGCTCGAATTGTTACATCTATCGACCGCAAAAATATTTACGCTTTAGTAAATGTTTATCTGATTGATTTTACACTTGACGGTTTTCCCGAATTGGTAATATCCTACGATACAGCGAGCGGTCACTCCTTTGTCGAGAATGAAGTATATGATTTGCAGTCCGAAAACCTTGAAAGCATTTTTTCGTTTCGGTCATCGGGAATTTCAAGAGATTATGAGGACAGTATATTCTTATGCACGAATTCGGAAAATGAAAAATTCTACGCTTTTATCTATGGTATGAATTCGGAAAATTATCTGACGCTGGATTATGTGGATAAGCTCTTTTGCCAAAACAACGAATATCAAGTCAAAAATATTTTTTCATCAACGGTTTCATCGGATAATACCTTATACAACAATGAATTTCTTTATAACGGCAACCCTATTGATGAGATATCATTTGAGAAAGAAAAAAGCGAATGGTTTTCCGACTTGCAGCAGCAAACATTCAATTATATCCAAATTCCCATTGAAGCAGATGAATGGGATAATATTGATGTTTTAGAGGAAATATTCTCTAAGGCTCTTTCCGATGAAAAAACCGACTTTGACGAAAACTCCGGCAATTATAAAAACAAGACTTTAGCAGATGTAACGGGCGACAACCCTTATACAGAGTATAGCTCCGATGACGAACTGTTTTGCCGTTCTTATCCGGGCGTATGTAAGGCATTTGAAAATATATCTTCCGATAATAATGCCGATAACAGTGTTGAAACAGCTATTTCACGGCTGATGGACAAAAACTTAATTTGTATCTACACTTACTTTACTACGGCATTGTTTCAAACTCAAAATCCCGCCGCAGGTGTTGACGAGGACGGATATTATCAGATAGATTTTCGTTTTTTTGATAACTTGTCGGAATTTTATCAAATAGTCCAAAGTACATATACCGAACCAATCAGCAACAAACTTATTCAAGGATATATAAACCCCGATGAACCTACTTTCCTTGAAAGAAATGGGACAGTTATGTATAATCCTAATTATACAGATTTTACTGTGGGACCGTATTTCAGCGAACTTGGATACAAAATCGAAATAACCGAGCAGTCCGACAGCTTATGCAAATTTTTGTATACGCCGTTATACGAAACGCTGTCCAACGAGGAGTATAACGAACTTGCAGAATGCTGGGGCAATGATATGCTGCCGCACGAGTGCGAAGCTGTGTTTGAAAACGGTGAATGGAAGCTAAATGACATTGTTTTTGCATTCTAGCGTTTTATTGCCAAGCGATCATGGCATTTTCCCGTCTCACGAAATTGATTGCGAAAGCAAGTACTGGCCCGAATGCGATTACCGTAAATAAACTCTTTTTCTTTGTCATCTTTGCAATACTTCTTTATCTTATCAGCGTTGTGCGGGGACTTTGTTCCGCGGAAATTTCCGTTGAACCGACAAATATTGTCAAAGCTAAAAAATTGAGAGATACCTAAATCTGTCGGAATAAAGCAGTCGCACAATAAACCGACAGAAAAAAGGTATCTCTCAATATTTATACTATTATTCTCCGCAGATTTCTCTGGTAAGCTTTTCCGCCCTGGAATATACCTCGTTCGGGTCAACTGTTGTGAATTTGCCGTTTTCGTAGAGTATTCTGCCGTTTATCACCGTCATCACAACATTCTCCTTTGTGCCTGAATATACGAGGTTTTTTGCAATATTATGCAGCGGCTGCATATTCGGCTGCATGAGGTCTATAACGGCAAGATCCGCTTTCTTTCCGGGCGCAAGAACGTCGCAGTCGGTAAGCCCCATTGCCAGCGCACCTCCGCTGCATGCCATTTTCAGCACGTCGAATGCGGGGAATGCCGCAGCGTCGTTTTCACGGTACTTTTGCAGCGCAGTAACAAGGAACATTTCACGGAACATATCAAGACAGTTGTTGCTTGCTGCGCCGTCGGTGCCTATCGCCATGCGGTCAAGACCATGCCGCTTCATTTCGCACAGCGGCGCAATTCCGCTTGCAAGCTTCAGGTTGGAGGACGGATTTGTGACTATCCACAGACCGTGCTCCTTTGCTATGCGCATATCCTCCTCGTCGAACCACACGCAGTGGAAGCCGCCGCCGCCGTATTCCAACATACCAAGCTTCTCAAAGAGCTGCGTCGGGGACATTCCGTAGCGCTCGCGGCAGCCGTCCGTTTCCGCCTTTGTTTCGCTGCTGTGGGTGTACATCGGCGCCTTGTACTTCTGCGACAGCTTTGCCATGCCCTCCAGCGTTTCACGCTTTGTGGTGTACTCCGCATGGAACCCAAGCTGATAGCTTATCAGCGGATCAAGGCTGTTGTACTTGTTATACTCCTCCTCAATCCCGTCAACAGTGCCGCCGAAGTCGTTGATAGAGCCGCACAGAACGCTCCTGTAACCCATATCCGTGCAGGCTCTCGTATACCCGTCCAGCTTCATGTACATGTCAAAGCTGGAGGTGATACCGCCGGTGAGGTACTCCATGTTTCCAAGCTGCGTAAATACATAAACCGCTTCATCGGTCAGCTTCGCCTCATGCGGAAATACCTGCTCGTACAGCCAGTCGTTCAGCGGAAGATCGTCCGCAAAGCTGCGCAGGAACGTCATTGCCGTATGGGTGTGCGCATTCTTGAAGCCCGGAATTATCAGCTTGCCTGCCATGTCAATTTCACGGTCGAAGCTCCCCCGAGGTATGCCCTCGCCGCCGACAAAGGTTATACTGTCGCCGTCTGTGTGAAGTTCTCCGGTGATGATTTCCTCATTCTCCATAGTGAGTATTCTGGCGTTGTAAAAGCGTATTTTCATGGTTACTCCTTTCAGCCGAACAGCTCTCGCAGTGATTTTGTATAGGGATAACGGGCAATTCCGCGCTCGGTGACTATTGCCGTGATAAGTTCGGCGTCAGTGACGTCGAATGCCGGGTTTAGGCATTTTACAGTGCTTTCCGCAGACGGCTGCGAAAAGAATTTGGTGCGTATCTCATCGCCGCTGCGTTCCTCTATTTCGATATCCGCACCGGAGGCGCAGCCAAAATCTATCGTTGAACCGGGGCAGAACACATAGAACGGTATTCCGTGGTATTTTGCGTTTATCGCCACGGAGCGTGTGCCTATCTTATTTGCGGTATCTCCGTTTGCGGCAACCCTGTCGCAGCCGACAAAGCACGCCTGTATCTTCCCTTGCTTCATCAGCATGGAGGCGGCGCTGTCGCATATCAGTGTGGTATCTATCCCGGCATGGTTCAGCTCAAAGGAGGTCAGCCGTGCGCCCTGTAACAGCGGTCTTGTTTCATCGCAGTAGGCGTGAAATTCATAACCGAGTTCCCTGCCGAGAAGCAGCGTACCCAGTCCCGTGCCGTATTCCACCGCCGCCAGCGCTCCGGCGTTGCAGTGGGTAAGTATTCCGTCGCCGCTTTTCACAAGCGAAAGCCCGTTCTCGGAAATGGCACGGCAGGTGGCTATATCCTCGGCGCAGATTGCCGAGCATTCGGCTTTCAGCGCAGCAAGCAGCCGCTCACGGCTGCCTGAGTTTTCTGCGGCGCAGCGGAGCATTCTTTTCACCGCCCAGCTGAGATTTACCGCCGTGGGCCGCGAGGAGATAAGATATTCACCCGCCCTCTCAAGTTCGGTGAGTATCTCGCCCTTAATTCCCCGTGCGATAACATACATGCCGAACCCTGCACAAACCCCTATTGCCGGAGCGCCCCTGACCCGAAGCTCGGAAATGGCTTCGTAAAGCTGCTCCGCAGTTTCCAGCCTGAGATATTCTATGCGGTTCGGGAGCAGCGTCTGGTCGAGTATCTCAACTGCGCTTTCGTCCTCGGAAAGGCGCACCGTAAATATTTTTTCCATCAGCTGAAATAAACCAGCTCGCTGGCAGCGGCTTCAGTCTGTTTTATTTCATGAGCCGCCAGCACCGGTCCCTCGCCTCTGTACGCAGCCTGCTTCTCGGAGATTACCTTGCCTGTTACCTCTACCCATGCTCCGTCCTTGAAGCTGCTTTCCTCCGGGGACTTCACAAGAATTCCCACCACCTGTATATCGTCCGCACAGCAGGTCATTGCACGGCGCGAAATCACGAAATAGCCCTTCGGAACATTTGAAGCACGGAACACCATGCCTCTTACCCGCACATTTTTACCCATATAACGGTCGGGAGCGCTCATGATATCGACATACCACAGCCCGAAATCGTCGTGAACTATCTCGATAGGGTCTGCGGTGAGGTCGTAAGGCATTTCGTCGTCGCCCTGAAAGCCCTGCTCGATCGTGCCGTCAGTATACTCGAACATCATGTCGATCTTGGGGTTAAGCGCCTTTATGCTGCGGCGCAGCGACTTTTTATCGACAGAATTCTTTTCGCAGCGGTTGAACACAACGATATCGGCAACCGAGAAATTATCCGACAGCAGCTGGCGCATATTGTTCATATATACCTGATATTTCGAGTGATCGACAAACATGAAAATCTGATAGAATATCCAGTCCTTGGGGGCTTTCTGCGCCATTGTACGCAGGCTCCACATACCGTTGTATTCCAGCATGATCTGGGTCGGGCGGTGCTTTTTCACCAGCGCCGAAAGGTTCTCCTCGTTAAAGTCCTCCTCGTCCTCAATGAACTCCACATCGGCTTTTGCGGCCTTGAGAATATCCGGCGCATATTCCACCTCGCCCTCCTCGCAGACGATTATCAGAGTGCGCTGTCCCTTTGAGAACTGCTTGTCACTGATTGTGTCAAGAATAAACGAGGTTTTGCCGCTTTCCAGAAAGCCGGTTATCATATATACAGGAAGCTCCATTTTGCTCCTCCTAATCCTGAAATAATACCATGCCCGGAGTTTTGCCTCCGGGCGCAGCTTTTATTGAATTATACGCCGAAAAGTTCCTTTATCTTCTGCTCTTCAAGCTTAGCGCCGATTACGCACATTCTGCCGGTGACATCGGCGGAACCGGTGCGTACCTCGTATTCCTCGGGAACGAAATCGAAGTGATACCATACTCCCTCGGCGCCTGCAACAATTCCCTTTGCACGCAGCACAGAGCCGTATTCCTCGCCGGAAAGCTTTGACAGAGCGTTCTCCAGCTCAGCCTTTGTGAATTTCTTTGCGGTTTCAACGCCGAAGTTGCTGAACACCTCGTCCGCGTCATGACCATGGTGGTGATGATGGTGATGATGTCCGCAGCCGCACTCTTCGTCATGATCATGTTCGTCATCGTCATGGTCATGATGGTGGTGATGTTCGTGTTCGTCCTCATCATCGTCGTCATGGTCGTGGTGGTGATGATGTTCGTGTTCGTCCTCATCTTCGTCGTCATGGTCGTGGTGGTGATGATGTTCGTGTTCGTCCTCATCATCGTCGTCATGGTCGTGGTGGTGATGATGTT
>CAYRLM010000144.1:0-6227 GCA_964425035.1 uncultured Ruminococcus sp. | reverse complement strand
GATAGCTCTCGCTTTCATTCCGCAGATGTTGTAGAACACGCCGTGCTTGCCGAAAAGCTTTCCGATTGCTGCGCAGACAGCTGCGAAAAGCACCTTTACCCTGCCGACTTCTCTTATGCAAAGCTCCATTGTTTCGGGCATTCCCAAGCCAATGCCGTAATTTGTCTTAACGACAAAATGCGACAGGAACTTCGCAAGTCTGCTGACCTTGATTTCTTCTATCGGGAAAGCTCTGCCCTGCGAAATTGCGACGATTTTTTCCGACATGATAATCGTGTCGCCTTTTTGGACATAGTCCTTTACGTATTTATCGAGAACGTCCTCGAGAACGTCGTCCTTTGTGATAACATGAGTTTTTACGGGATAACGGGCGAACGCTCCGAAATCCGTTTCGATTACGAGATTTTTGCCCTCGTTTGGCTGAAAAGGCATTTCCATATATTGCTTCCTTAATATCTGTATTTTTGTGTGAAATTATCCTACTCCGTAGGTTTTTCTGTATTCTTTCATTTTGCCGACATATTCCGCTCCGGGGATAACTCCGTTTTCGAGAGCCTCGATAATGTCGTTTATTGTGACAATCGAGTAAACCTTTACGCCGAACTCCTCATAAACCTCCTGAACGGCGGATTTGTCGGACGTAAGTCCCTTTTCCATGCGGTCAACGGTGATAACCATGCCCTCAACCTTTACGTCAGCTGCGCCCGTGAGCTTCGGCATAACCTCTCTGAGAGCCTTTCCCGAGGTCATAACGTCCTCGATGATGACCACCTTTTCGCCGTCCTCGAGCGACTTTCCGACAAACATTCCGCCCTCGCCGTGATCCTTGACCTCCTTGCGGTCGAAGCAGTAATTCACGTCAACGCCGAATTTGTTGTAAAGCGCCGTACATGCCGCCACCGACAGCGGAATTCCCTTATAAGCGGGGCCGAACAGCGTCTGCGGCTTCAAGCCGTTCTCCGTTATGCACTCAGCGTAAAATTCGCCCAGCTTGGCAAGCTGAGCGCCGGTCTTGTAGTTGCCGGCATTTATGAAATAGGGCGCAAGCCTGCCGCTCTTGAGCGTGAACTCGCCGAACTTCAGCACGCCGCTGTCCACCATAAATCTGATAAAGCTTTCTTTATAGGTCATTTTATTCCTCCGAGCCCATTCGCCGGGCAAAGTATTTTATTCTTTCTTCATTATATCACACTATATAAATAATTTCAAGGGCGAATGCGAATTTTTTCCTGCAAAAACAAACGCTTTCCGTTACCGCAGCCCGCCCCGAAATTATCTTTTTTCTGCGAAGCATACGCCGTCACGCCGAAAAATCCTGCGGCGAACCTTCCGATAATTTTTTCATATAGAAAAAGCAACATAATTTTCTTATAATAATTGTGCAATTACCACATAACCCGGGTAAGAGAAAACGATTAAACGCAGCAAAAACGTCATATAATGGCACAAATGCGGTTTTCAACATGTGCATTTTGGTAAAAAGCAGATGTATTATCGCTTGACATTTTCGTTATTTTGTTGTAAAATATAAAAGGACTTTTCTGCATCGTTACATGGGTAGAAACAGTTTACGTTAATTATAATATCTATTGTATTATAGACGTTATGGCGGTCTAATATATAAAATAAGGAACTTTATCTACAAGGCGGCCGGTCGGCTGTCACTGCCATGATATTGATATTTACTGTCCAAAGCGGCGCTGCGCCCCCAAACGGGCTTTGCGGCGCTTCCTGAAGCTCCGGGCAGCACAGCGCTGCGGCATTCCCGCAAGTTGTGCCATGCTGCCCCATTCCCGAAAATTGTATATTATTCCCGCCGATCATTAATGAAGGAGGGAAAGAATGATGAATCCAATAATTGCGATAATCATCGCTGTTGCGGCATTCATCGTCGGCGCAGCCGCTGCCGGCTTCATCTGCTTCAAGATGGGTATAAAGCACCGCATCAAGAGCGCAGAGGCACAGTTTGAGTCAGCAGAAAAAGAGTCGGCTCGCATTATCGAAGAAGCAAACGTAAAAGCCGAAGACCGCAAGAAAGCGGCACTTGTCGAGGCAAAGGACGAGATCTACAAAATGCGTTCCGACGCCGAAAAAGAGATCCAGCGTCTTAAGGGCGAAACCGACCGCGAGCTGAAAGAACGCCGTGGAGAGCTTTCGCGCTCCGAACGCAGACTTCAGCAAAAAGAGGAGAACCTCGACAAAAAGACAGACAAAATGGAGCGCATGGAAGAACAGCTCCACCAGAAGCACAAGAAGGCGGACGAGAAAATCGCCGAGGCAGAGCAGCTTAAGGCAAGCCAGATGGATATTCTCGAGCGCATTTCCGGCTTCACCACCGAGCAGGCTAAGGATCACCTGCTGTCGCTGCTTGACAGCGAGCTGACCCACGAAAAGGCAGTCAAGATATCCGCCTACGAGCAGAAGCTCAAGGACGAGGAGGACGAGCTTGCAAGAAAGCATATCTCCCTTGCGATATCAAGGCTTGCCGCAGACACCGTGTCCGAATCCGCCGTGTCTGTGGTCGCAATACCCAACGACGAGATGAAGGGACGAATAATCGGCCGCGAGGGCAGAAATATCCGCGCTCTCGAAACGCTTACGGGCGTTGATCTGATAATCGACGACACACCGGAGGCAATCACGCTTTCCAGCTTCGATCAGGTTCGCCGGGAAATCGCCCGCATTTCGCTTGAAAGACTTATTCAGGACGGCAGAATTCACCCCGCACGCATAGAAGAAACCGTTGAAAAGGCACGCCGAGAGGTAGAACAGCGTATCCGCCAGGAGGGCGAACGCGCTGTGATGGAAACCAACGTAAACGGTCTGAACCACGAGCTGGTTCGTCTTATCGGCAGACTTCGTTACAGAACCTCCTACCGCCAGAACGTGCTCAACCACTCTATCGAGGTGGCTCACCTCGCCGGAATTATGGCAAGCGAGCTTGGCGTGGACGCAGCGCTCGCAAGACGGGCAGGCCTGCTGCATGATATAGGCAAGGCTCTTGACCACGAGATCGAGGGCTCCCACGTCCAGATAGGCGTCGATGTCTGCCGCAAATACAAGGAAAGCCCCGAGGTCATTCACGCTATCGAGGCACACCACGGCGATGTTGAATGCCGCACCGTTATCGCTGCGCTGGTTCAGGCAGCCGACGCAATAAGCGCCGCCAGACCCGCAGCCAGAAGCGAGAACTACGAGAACTACATAAAGCGCCTTGAAAAGCTGGAGGAAATATGCTCCTCCTACAACGGCGTCGAAAAGTGCTATGCTATTCAGGCGGGCCGTGAGGTTCGCATAATGATCAAGCCGGAAACCGTAACCGACGACGGCATGAAGGTACTCGCAAGAGATATCGCAAAGCGTATCGAGAGCGAGATGGAATATCCCGGTCAGATCAAAATAAATCTTATTCGCGAAAGTCGTGCAGTCGATTACGCAAAATAACCCAACAGCGCTCCTGCACAATATCGGGGGCGCTGCTGTTTTTTGTACCTGTTGTGAAAACACTTAAAACCATTAAATCAAAGGAGCAATACCGCCATGATCTTGTTTGATGCCCAAAAATGTGTTTCCTGCAATTCCTGTATTCGCGCCTGCCCGGTTCCCGAGGCAAACAAAGCGGTCGTTTCTCCGGACGGAAGAACGACCTATGATATCGATCCCGAAAAGTGCATACGCTGCGGTGCCTGCGTAAGGGAATGTTCCCACGGCGCACGTTCCTACGAGGACGATACCCAGAAATTCTGGGACGATATCAAGTCCGGCGAAAAAGTAACCCTGATGGTAGCCCCGGCTATCAAAGTAGCATTCGACAACTGCTGGCGCAACGTGCTGGGATACCTGCGCCAGAACGGCACCGCGGCAATATACGACGTGTCTTTCGGCGCCGATATCTGCACATGGGCGCACCTGCGCTATGTTCAGAAAAATCCCGGCAAAAAGCTGATTTCACAGCCCTGCCCCGCAATCGTGAATTACATACTCAAATACGTCCCCGAGGCAATACCCAACCTCTCCCCCATACATTCGCCGATTTCCTGCGCCGCAGTTTATCTGCGCAAATACGCCGGCGTAAAGGGAAAGCTTGCCGCCCTCACCCCCTGCATAGCAAAGCGGGACGAATTCACGCAGACAGGTCTTGTGGACTACAACGTCACCTTCGAGAAGCTCAGAGAGCTGCTTGCAACCAAGGGCTTCATCATTCCCGACCATATGGGTCATTCCGAGTTTGAGTTTGACGGAAATCAAGGCATAATGGGCGCCATCTACCCCCGTCCGGGCGGACTTAAAGCCTGTCTTGAGCTTGAAGCGCCCTCGCTCAACGTTATCTCCTCGGAGGGTACCGACCACATCTACCGAGATTTGGCGCAGTACCCCAAAATAAGCAATCGAGATCTCCCGGACGTATTCGACGTTTTGTCCTGCGGACGGGGCTGCAGCTGCGGGCCTGCGGCGGGAGAGCCGCTCTCCGTCTACAAGATGAACGGAATACTCAACGACATCGAGAAATACAACCGCAAACACCGTGTGAAAATGGATCACCGCGGACGTGACAAGCAGTTCCTCATGTTCGACAAAAATCTCAGATACGAGGACTTCATGCGCAAATACACCCCGCTCAACATACACCGTGTCGATGTGACCGACAAACAGATAGACGATGTGCTGCACAGCCTCGGCAAGCACACCCCGACCGAAATGAACTACAACTGCCATGCCTGCGGCTTTGCCACCTGCCGTGAGCTTGCGGCGGCAATACTCCACGGAACAAGTACTCCCAACTCCTGCTCGCAGTATAACCTGCACGAGGCGGATCAGCGCCGTGCGCAGATAGAGCAGACCAACGCCAGCATAAGCGAGATCACCAAACAGCTCGGCGAGGTGATGAACAGGCTTACCGAAAGCATATCCAGCGTAACCGAGGCGACAGGCGGCATTACACAGCTGAACAGCCAGAACGACCAGCAGGCAGAGGAGCTTTCGGGTGTAATAACGCAGCTTCAATCCCTCACCAACGACATCAACACCTCAATGCAGACGATAAACACCAGCGTCACCGGCTTCTCAAAGATGACAAAGAATATCAGCGATATCGCCCGTCAGATAAATATTCTCGCCATCAATGCCAGCATTGAGGCAGCCCGTGCCGGAGAATACGGAAAGGGCTTTGCGGTTGTAGCGGAAGAGGTTCGCAGCCTTGCAGACCATTCTCAGGCGGCAGTCACCGAGGCGGAGGCAAGCAACGAGCTTGTATTCAGCGATATCAACAATGTCAACGGAATAGTTTCCACCATCAACGACCGCATGAACGATATCCTGTCGATGATGTCCAACATGAAGGGCAATATCGCCGACACCCTCGAAAAGGGCAGCGACATCAGCACCGCAATGACCGATGTATCCGGCATTGCTTCCTCTGTCAACAGCCTTGTCAGCCGTGCCGATGAAGTGCTTCGTCAAACCGATTAAGGGGGCGCAATGTCAAATCCCACCGATCTGAGGGTGGTAAAGACCCGTCAGACGATACGCAATGCGTTAAGCTCCCTGCTTTCCGAGCGGGAACTTCCCGATATAACCATAACGGCGCTGTGCGCCCGTGCGCAGATCAACCGCAAAACCTTCTACCGGCATTACCGCTCGATAGCCGATGTAATAACCGAGTTTGAAAACGAGCTGCTCTCGAAATTTTCAAATATCCTCAGAACCAGCAACACCAGCATATCCGACATCGGGTCGGTGCTTGGCGAGATAAGTGCGCTTATCAGCAGCGATCAGGATTATTTTATCAAGCTGCTGAAGCTGAACCCGGAGCTTTTCAGCGGCGGCAGGGTGAAAGCAATGCTCCGCCGTGCCGTTGAGATAGCCCTGAGGGATCTTGAGGTAATCGAGGACGAGCAAACGCTGCACGCTCTGTCGGAATACACAGTAAGCGGCGTGCTTTCGCTGTATTCCGCATGGTTCGACGAGGGCTGCTCCGGCAGCCTTGACGTTGTGACGGAAACCGCAAGAAAAATGACCACCAGCGGACTTACGGGATTTATTCCGAGAGATAAGCTTAGGGAAATTATCAGTTAATATGATGAATGGGAGGAAACATTCCTCCCATTCAATTTGTGTATAAAGTCTTTATTCGCAGACTATCGTCTGCGAATAGGGGGAAAACTCTTGTTTTAGGTGGACGCTTGCGTCCTCCGCCTTACCCCTTTAGCTGCATTGGCGGCTTGAAG